>NZ_JBFUHR010000008.1:0-191526 GCF_056402295.1 Pseudomonas sp. P4_B3 | reverse complement strand
GCCTTGGCCCACACCGGGTCCGCGGCAATCTGCCCGCCGAGCCAGATCGAACCCAGCAGCAATAGCACGCCGATCACCGAGATTTCACCGATGCGACCCGGACGGATGTAGCGCATGTARATGCCCATGAACATCGCGATCGGGATGGTCGCCATCACCGTGAAAATGCCCCACGGGCTTTCGGCCAGGGCTTTCACCACGATCAACGCCAGCACCGCGAGGATGATGATCATGATCAGGAAGCAACCGAACAGCGCGATGGTCCCGGGGATGCGGCCCATTTCCTCACGGACCATGTCGCCCAGCGAACGGCCGTTGCGGCGGGTGGACATGAACAGGACCATGAAGTCCTGCACCGCACCGGCCAGCACCACGCCRGCRATCAGCCACAGCGTGCCGGGCAAGTAGCCCATCTGCGCCGCCAGCACCGGACCGACCAGCGGACCYGCGCCRGCGATGGCCGCRAAGTGGTGACCGAAGAGAAYGTGCTTGTTGGTCGGCACATAGTCCAGACCGTCATTGTTGAGCACAGCGGGAGTGGCCCGCCGCGCATCGAGTTGCATGACATTGTTAGCGATGAACAGACTGTAGTAGCGATAGGCGACCAGATAGATGGCCACGGCAGCGACCACAATCCACAAGGCGTTGATTGCCTCGCCCCGGCGCAATGCCACGACACCCAGGGCGCACGCACCTGTGATTGCCAGCACCAGCCAAGGCAAATGGCGTAGCGGGCTATTATTATTTTTCATTTTGATATTCCAGCCAGAGTGGACAAGAAAGACAACCACCCCGAGTTTAGCGCTCCTGACGGCAAAGACCATACCCCGATATAGGGCTGGATACCTGCACGCGCTGGCCGCCTTCAAGAGTGCAGGTCTATAGTCAGCGTACATCTAAGAGGATCGCGCCATGAGCGAGCACCCTGCCGAACGTCGCCGCTTCAAACGTATTGCGTTCGATGCCCGAACCGGGCTGAGTCAGGGTGAGTCCACCTGGCCGGTGAAGTTGATTGATCTGTCGCTCAAGGGGTTGCTGATCGAGCGACCCGAACACTGGCAGGGCGATCGCCAGCAGGATTTTTCAGTAGATATTCATCTGAGCGATGACGTCGATATCGCCATGGATGTGCACCTGACCCACGAAGATCACGGCCAGCTTGGCTTTGTCTGCCGGCACATCAGCCTGGAGTCCATCGAACGCCTGCGGCGATTGATCGAGCTCAACCTGGGCGACGAAGCCGAACTGGAGCGAGAGTTGGGTGCGCTGATCGAAGCCTGAACGTACCTCTGTAGGAGCTACCGAAGGCTGCGATCTTTTGATCTTAAAAATGCAAGATCAAAAGATCGTCCGAACGCGGCCCGAGCCTTCGGCAGCTCCTACGGGGGATAGGCGTTACTCGAATAACGCGTCGAGTGCCTGCTCCAGGCGAGTGACGGCAATGATCTGCAACCCCGCCGGCGCCTCTTTCGGCGCATTGCCCTTGGGCACGATGGCCCGCTTGAAGCCGTGCTTGGCGGCTTCTTTCAAACGCTCCTGACCGCTCGGCACCGGACGCACTTCACCGGAAAGCCCGACTTCACCGAACACCAGCAGATCGTGGGGCAACGGCCGGTTGCGCAAACTGGACATCACCGCCGCCATCAACGCCAGGTCGGACGCCGTTTCCAGCACCTTGACCCCGCCGACCACGTTGAGAAAGACGTCCTGATCGTGGGTCGGAATGCCACCGTGACGGTGCAGCACCGCCAGCAACATCGCCAGCCGGTTTTGATCCAGCCCCAGCGTGACCCGACGCGGGTTGGCCAGGTGACTGTCGTCCACCAGTGCCTGAACCTCCACCAGCATCGGCCGTGTGCCTTCCCATGTTGCCATCACCACACTGCCCGGGACTTCTTCCTGGGCACGGGTCAGAAAAATCGCCGACGGGTTGGAGACTTCTTTCAGACCTTTGTCGGTCATGCCGAAAACGCCCAGTTCATTGACGGCACCGAAGCGGTTCTTCACCGCCCGCAGCAGACGCAGGCGCCCGTCAGACTCGCCTTCGAAATACAGCACGGTGTCGACCATATGCTCCAGCACCCGAGGGCCAGCCAGCGCGCCTTCCTTGGTGACGTGGCCCACCAGGAAAATCGCCGTACCGCTCTGTTTGGCATAGCGCACCAGCAACGCCGCGCTTTCGCGCACCTGGGATACACCGCCCGGTGCCGATTGCAATTGCTCGGTAAAGATCGTCTGGATCGAGTCGATTACCATGACCTTGGGTTTTTCCTGACGGGCCGTGGCAATGATGGTTTCGATGCAGGTTTCGGTCATGACCCGCAGTTGATCCTGAGGCAACCCCAGGCGCCGCGCACGCATGGCCACTTGCTGCTGGGATTCCTCACCAGTGACATACAGCGCCGGCATGCTCTTGGCGAGGTTGCACAAGGTTTGCAGCAGAATGGTCGACTTGCCGATGCCAGGGTCGCCACCGATCAGCACCACCGAGCCATCCACCAGACCACCACCCAGAACCCGGTCCAGCTCGCTGGAAGCGGTGGAGAAGCGCGGAATTTCTTCGACACTGACTTCGGCCAGGGTCTTGATCTGCGCCTGCTGGCCGGTCCAGCCGGTACGACCGCTGGGGGCGGCTGCCCCGCCGCTTTCCACCATGGTTTCGGTAAGCGTGTTCCAGGCCCCGCACTCACCGCACTGGCCGGCCCATTTGGGGAAGGTTGAGCCGCACTCGGTGCAGCCGTACATGCGCTTGGCCTTGGCCATCGGAACTCCTGGAAAAAAACGCGATGATAGCTCAGCCAAGGCGCGCGAGTGCGGCCAGATATTTCGCAACCCTTTTGATGACTTCAAATAACCTTATTAAACACAGGCATATTGAGATACACCCACCCTACAAAACCTTGTATAAGTTTTTCGCTCAACTCGGCCAACAAACTCTAGGGACATGCCATACCGCACACTTTGAAAACCTATACAGACTTTGTTCACTTACATACTTCATGCACAACTTCGAAAACATTCAAACAAAACGCAGCCATGATTCAGAGAAACGCGCAACTTGTCAGACACCTCAAACTAACGAAACAGTTCACATCACTACGGCTGCATTTAATTTTCAATGCAGCCTCTTGGCCACTAACTGCCCGATCATCTTGAGCGTCCCGATTCAGGAGTGGTCGCTCAACCTTGGCTCGCCCACACAAATGACGCCATTTCGCTGAAAAAAAACGTCGTATGCGAACTCCTCAGAAGGCCTGACCGACCTCAGATGAGATCAATCGGTGAATTTTTCAACACCACCCGGGTCAATGGCTGGCAAACGCAGCAGGCCGTTGATTCGAGCAGGATGCGATTGGCTGATTTACACTGCTTTCATCTACCTCATCTGTAACAAGGAATAACCTATGGGCGTGCTAAACGAGTTCAAGGCCTTCGCGGTCAAAGGCAACGTGGTCGACATGGCCGTCGGCATCATCATCGGTGCGGCCTTCGGCAAGATCGTTACGTCGTTTGTCGGTGACCTGATCATGCCGCCAATCGGGATGCTGATCGGTGGCGTGGACTTCAGTGATCTGGCCATAACGCTCAAGGCAGCAGACGGCGCCATTCCTGCGGTGCTGCTGGCCTATGGCAAATTCATCCAGACCATCATCGACTTCGTCATCGTCGCCTTTGCGATCTTCATGGGCGTCAAGGCCATCAACCGCCTGAAGCGTGAGGAGTCCGTGGCCCCTAGCCTGCCGCCGGTTCCCACCAAGGAAGAAGAGTTACTGAGCGAGATCCGCGACTTGCTCAAGGCCCAAAACAACCGGCCTTGACTGCACTGGCAAAAAACGGCGCCTTTGAGGCGCCGTTTTGCTTACCAGAAGTTTTCCACCGCCACTTGGCCGGGTCGCCGGCTGAGGCTCAAGTGCATGTCCCGCTGTTTAAGCAACTTGCGCGTGTCATCGATCATCTGCGGGTTGCCGCACAGCATGACCCGTGAATGCTCAGGCGTCAGCGCAACTCCCGCGCTGCGCTCCAACTCGCCGTTTTCAATCAGTGTGGTGATCCGCCCGTTCAATGCGCCAGGATGCTGCTCACGAGTGACTGTGGCGATGAATTGCAATTTGTGTGCGTACTCAGCCAGATACTCAAGTTGCGCCAGCCCCGCGATCAGCTCCTGATAAGCCAGTTCCCGGGCTTCGCGAACGCTGTAGACCAGGATGATCCGCTCGAATCTCTCCCAGACGTCGAAATCCTGGAGTATCGACAGGAACGGTGCGATGCCCGTGCCTGTGGATAACAACCACAGATCGCGGCCATCGACAAAACGGTCCAGCGTCAAGTAGCCGAAGGCCTGGCGGTCGACCAGCAATGTATCGTCAACGCCCAGGCGGCTCAGTTCACTGGTGAACTCACCGCCCGGTACGACAATGGAAAAGAACTCGAGGAACTCGTCAAAGGGCGAGGACACCATGGAGTAGGCGCGCCATACCGTGCTGCCGTCAGCCTTGGTGACGCCCAACCGGGCAAACTGCCCCGCCCGAAAACGAAACCCTGCATCCCGCGTGGCGCGCAGGGTAAACAGGTTCGGGGTCAGCGGATGAACCTCGAGCAAGGTCTGGCGCGTAAATTTTTCTTCACTGACGGACATGGAAGGCTCCAATCAACAGATACCCCAGTGTCCCGCAAAGAAAGCAGCGTAACCACCGACAATTTGTAGTGACATTAATGCGCACTAGTAGTCGATTACAGAATACGAATACAACCCTACATATAAAATTATATGTGGCATTTCATAACCATTTACTCCCTAAGAACCTTGAGCACACTTTTCCAACAGTCAAAAGAGCAAAATTGTCGAATCACTTCCGCAGGAAATGTCCTACACTTCGTGGCGTGCCGGATCCTTGATCCAATACTGCACCCAGAAGACACTCTAATGGAGATCACTGTATGGAGATCTGGAAGGAGTCGCAGCTCAAACAATTGACGCACACACAAGAGATCAGTACTGCCTATCAAATCGCGCTCAATTTCGCTAGAAACCTTGGATATAAATTTTGTGGCTTTTCAATTACTTCAAACTCATTCGGGGTCGACACCAGTACGGTGAACCTGAACAACTACCCCCATGAGTGGAATACTCAATATGAAAAAAACAACGCCATGCAAATAGATCCAATAGTGGCGCATTGCAATCGCTCAATGTTGCCTGTTCTCTGGAGTGAAGAGCTTTTTTCCAGGACGCCATGGTTATGGCAGTTGCTGCGACAACAAGGCTTGCAGCATGGCTGGTCCCAGGCGATCTTTGATGAGGAAACCGGTCTGCGCAGCATTTTCAGCCTGGCCAGAAGCCATTGCCCGATTTCAGCCTATGAGCTGTACGAGCATCTTGGATTCTCGGTGTTCATCAGCCGCCATTTGCACGCTCTGGCGAACGCAATGCAACCGAAAAAACCGGCTCGCCCCCAGGCTCCCCCCTTGTCACGGCGGGAACTCGAAGTATTGAAACTGTCGGCCGATGGCAAGACGGCCTATGAAATTGCCAGGATCCTCAATTTGAGTGAACGCACCATCAACTTTCATGTGCACAGGGCTATCGAGAAGCTCGGCGTCAACAACAAGATTGCGGCAGTCATCGCCGCGGCCCGGTCCGGAGCCATCTGAAAGCGCCCGACTGCGGGAAAACCTGCGGGTAATCCAGGCAAAAAAAACGTACCATTTGCGGTTCCTCCTGAGTGCTGGCGTGTAGACCTGCACGACGCATTACACTCGGACGGCTCCGCCCGCTTCAACGCCTTCGGGCAGCGGGACATCCGTTGATTACCCAGAGCCCCGCCCCATGCCTTTGCTCGAAACAGCCTTCGCCAGCCTCGACCTGATCCGCCAGCCCGAACAGCAGAATGAACCGCTGCAAGCTTTCGATGCGGCCGATGAATACCTGCTCAATCATCTGGCCGAACAGCAGCCGGCGGTCGACACTCGGGTATTGGTGCTCAATGACAGTTTCGGCGCGCTGGCAGCCAGCCTGGCGGGCAAGGTGCGGGTGATCAGCAGCGGTGATTCGTTCCTGGCCTTGCAGGGTCTGGAAAAGAACCTGGTGCGCAACGGCCTGGCGTTTGATGCGGTGCCGAGCGTACCCGCCAGCGAGGCCCCTGTCGGGCCGTTCGACTGTGTGCTGATCCGTGTACCGAAAACCCTGGCACTGCTGGAAGAACAACTGATCCGCCTGCAAGGTCAACTGGCACCCGGCGCCCAAGTGGTTGCCGCGGCCATGATCAAACATCTGCCCCGGGCCGCGGGCGACTTGCTCCAGCGTTACATCGGCCCGGTGCAAGCCTCGTTGGCCGTGAAGAAGGCGCGGCTATTGATTGCCACTGCGCAAGACAAAACGCCAGTTGTATCGCCTTACCCAACGCGATACAGACTCGACGAACCGGCTATCGAACTGCTCAACCACGCCAATGTGTTTTGCCGCGAAGGCCTGGACATCGGCACGCGAGCCTTCCTGCCGCACTTGCCGAAAAACCTCGGTACTTCGCGAGTCGCTGACCTTGGGTGCGGCAACGGTGTTCTGGCCATCGCCAGTGCCCTGCAAAACCGCGAGGCCCACTACACGCTGGTGGACGAGTCGTTCATGGCTGTGCAATCGGCCTCTGAAAACTGGCGCGCTGCGTTGGGTGAACGGGAAGTGATCGTGCGTGCCGGTGATGGCCTGGCCGGCCAGGAACCGCAATCGCTCGACGTTGTGCTGTGCAATCCACCGTTTCACCAGCAACAAGTGGTGGGCGACTTCCTGGCCTGGCGGATGTTCCAGCAGGCGCGCGAAGCGCTGGTCGTGGGCGGCGCGCTGTACATCGTCGGCAATCGTCACCTGGGTTACCACAGCAAGCTCGCGCGATTGTTCCGCGGTGTCGAGCAAGTGGCAACCAATCCGAAATTCGTCATCCTCAAGGCGCGCAAGTAACAGGCAAAAAAAACCCTCCGGTCGGAGGGTCGTAAATCCGTGCCTTGAGGCCACGGGAGAGATGTCAGTGCGTGGTCAGGCCGGCCGCGCTCATGAACAGACGCATCAGGCTGGCGACGATGAACAAGGCGCCCACACTGCCGACCCAGATCAGGGCCAACCAGCCGAGCCGCTGCCACAGCGGCTTTTTTTCGGCTTCTTCAATGTCGTGCAGGGAATGTTTGCCGTTCATTGATAAATCCTCCGATGTAGATCGATGGCTTCTGTCAGGACGCCATCGTCGGAACGCCGCCTGGAGCAAGCTCGCTCCCACAGGTTCGCGGTGCACAGGGCTAGTGATAACCGTCTTCATGGGTGACCTTGCCGCGGAACACGTAGTAGCTCCAGAAGGTGTAGCCCAGGATGAACGGGATGATGAACAGTGTGCCCACCAGCATGAAGCCCTGGCTTTGCGGCGGCGCGGCGGCGTCCCAGATCGAGATCGACGGCGGGATGATGTTCGGCCACAGGCTGATGCCCAACCCGCTGTAACCGAGGAAGATCAGCACCAGGGTCAGCAGGAACGGCGTGTAGTGCGCGTTGCGGGCCACGGCACGGATCAGACCGTACATCGTCACCAGCACCAGAATCGGCACCGGCATGAACCAGAACAGGTTCGGCATGGTGAACCAGCGTGCGGCGATTTCTGCGTGGGCCAACGGGGTCCAGATGCTGACGATGCCAATCACCGCCAGCAGCACGAAGGCCAATGGCCGGGCCAGGTCATGCATCTGTTCCTGCAACTTGCCTTCGGTCTTCATGATCAGCCAGGTGCAACCGAGCAGCGCATACGCCACCACCAGCGCCGCACCACAGAACATCGTGAACGGTGTCAGCCAGTCCAGTGAACCACCGGCGAACTGCCGATTGACCACCGGCAGCCCATCGATGAACGCGCCAAGCGCAACGCCCTGGAAGAACGTCGCGGTGACCGAGCCACCGATGAACGCCTTGTCCCACAGGTGGCGCTTGTCGTCCCTGGCCTTGAAGCGGAACTCGAAGGCCACACCGCGGAAGATCAACCCGATCAACATCAGTATCAGCGGCAGGTACAACGCCGAGAGCACCACCGAATAGGCCAGCGGAAACGCGCCGAACAACGCCGCGCCACCCAACACCAGCCAGGTCTCGTTGCCGTCCCAGACCGGGGCAACGGTGTTCATCATCACATCGCGATCGGTCTTGCCCGGAATGAACGGGAAGAGAATGCCGATGCCCAGGTCAAAACCGTCCATGACCACGTACATCATGACGCCGAAGATGATGATCACGGCCCAGATCAGCGGAAGATCAATACCCATGATTCAAATCTCCTTGGTCAGGCTGTGGCCGGCATCGGCGTGATCGTCGTCGGCTGCGGACAACGGCCGGGCCGGTGTGCGTTTCTGGCCGGGGCCCCCGTCGTTGGTTTCCTTGCCTTCATCGGTCTTCGGCCCCTTGCGCACCAGGCGCATCATGTAGCCAAGACCGGCGCCAAACAGCGCGAAATAAACCACGACAAACAGGATCAGGGTGATGCTCATCTGCATGAAGCTATGGTTCGACGACGCATCCGCCGTACGCATCAGGCCATAGACCACCCACGGCTGACGGCCGATTTCGGTGGTGAACCAGCCAGCGAGAATCGCGATCAGGCCGGACGGCCCCATCCACAGCGCCAGGTACAGGAACGGCCGCGAGGAGTAGAGGGTGTCGCGCTTGCGCAGCCACAGGCTCCACAAACCGGTGAAAATCATCAGCAAGCCCAGGCCCACCATGATCCGGAACGACCAGAACACGATGGTCGAATTCGGCCGGTCTTCAGGCGGGAACTCCTTGAGCGCCGGCACCTGTTTGTCCAGGGAGTGCGTGAGAATCAGGCTGCCCAGGTACGGGATCTCGACAGCGAACCTGGTTTTCTCCTCCTTCATGTCCGGCCAGCCGAACAGGATCAGCGGAGTCGCTTCGTTACCGACGTTCTCCCAGTGCCCCTCGATCGCGGCGATTTTTGCCGGCTGATGCTCAAGCGTGTTCAGACCGTGGAAATCACCAATGACCGCCTGGATCGGCGCGACGATCAATGCCATCCACATGGCCATCGAGAGCATTTTGCGGATCGCCGGGTTGTCCCTGCCTCGCAGCAAATGCCAGGCCGCGGAGGAACCGACGAAGAAGGCCGTGGCGACGAACGCCGCCGTGGCCATGTGCATCAGGCGATACGGGAACGACGGGTTGAAGATAACCGCCAGCCAGTCGGTGGGTATGACCTGACCGTTGACGATCTCGAAGCCCTGCGGGGTCTGCATCCAGCTATTGGAGGCAAGAATCCAGAACGTCGAGATCAATGTACCGATGGCCACCATTACGGTAGCGAAGAAGTGCAGGCCACGTCCGACCTTGTTCCAGCCAAACAGCATGACGCCGAGGAACCCGGCCTCGAGGAAGAACGCCGTGAGCACTTCATAGGTCAGCAACGGCCCTGTCACGGAACCGGCGAAGTCCGAGAAGCGGCTCCAGTTGGTGCCGAACTGATAGGCCATGACCAGGCCGGAAACCACCCCCATGCCGAAGTTGACGGCAAAGATTTTCGACCAGAAATGGTAGAGGTCACGGTAGGTGTCGTTATGGGTTTTCAGCCACAGGCCTTCGAGTACCGCCAGGTAACTCGCCAGGCCGATGGTGATGGCCGGAAACAGGATGTGGAACGAGATGGTGAACGCGAACTGAATTCGGGCGAGATCAAGTGCCTCTAAACCGAACATAAGTCTTCCTCTGTCAGGTAGTACGGCTGCTGGCTGGAAGCCTGCACCCACGGTCCCCACGGATATGGAGTGTGGCGAATCTCTGTTTGTTCTTTTTTTGCACGCATCACAACGCAGGGAGTCTGGCCTTGCGGCCGCCGGATCAATTCCTTTTGTGGGTTTTGATCTGGATCAATCAACGTTGAAAGAGTAGTCCCAATTTCGGGGATGAACCGCGTGGTCTTTTGCCGCGTGACAAGTTGCCTCACGGCTTTTGTCATTGGCTGCAACACATTCACTGTGGGAGCGTTGAGGAAATAGATATCTGGCTAACTAAATTTTTTTGTCATGACAACTTCCTGTTACAGGTTGGTGATAATCTCGCCGCTCCCCTCTCCCCAGATTGTCCCGCAGATGCCCAGCCAAGAGCCCTTGCTGTTACGTCACCATCGCCCTTTTCTCGCGTTCTGGATGGCCCGGGTATTCACCGCCAGCGGCTTCCAGATGCTCACCGTGGCCATCGGCTGGAACCTGTATCAATTGACCGGTAACGTGCTCGACCTGGGTCTGGTCGGCCTGGTCGAGTTCGCCCCGCGCGTGCTGTTCATGCTGCACACAGGACACGTCGCCGACCGCTATGACCGGCGCAAGGTCGCGGCGATCTGCCAGTCCGTGCAGGCACTGATCGCCCTGTCGTTGGCCATCGGCAGTGCCACCGATCATGTCACACGGGAAATGATCTTTATCCTGGCCTTCCTGCTCGGCGCCGCGCGTTCCTTTGAAATGCCGACCACCCAGGCGCTGCTGCCCAGCATAGTGCCCAGCGCGCTGTTTCCCCGTGCGGTGGCCGCCGCGCAATCGGCCCAGCAATCGGCAACCATCGTCGCCCCGGCCCTCGGCGGTTTGCTCTACGCCTTCGGCAGCGTCTGGGTGTATGGCCCGACGGTGCTTTTGTATGTCATCGCCTGTTCGCTGATGCTCAACCTGCCAGCCCGGCAAACCCCGCTGAACAAGGGCAAGGCCACTCTGGATTCATTGCTGGCGGGCATTCGCTTTATCCGCAGTCGTCCGGACATTCTCGGGGCGATCTCCCTCGATCTGTTCGCGGTGCTATTGGGTGGTGCGACGGCGTTGCTGCCGGTGTTCGCCAAGGACATCCTGCTGACCGGCCCGTGGGGGCTGGGCCTGTTGCGCTCGGCACCGGCAGTGGGTGCGCTGCTGATGTCGCTGTTCCTGGCGCGGTTTGCCGTGGAGCGCAACGTCGGGCGGGTGATGTTCACCGCCGTGGGCGTTTTCGGCGTGGCAACCATCGCCTTCGGTCTGTCGACCTCGTTCTGGTTTTCCCTGGCGGTGCTGGTGGTATTGGGCGCGGCAGACATGATCAGCATGGTGATCCGCGCCTCGTTCGTGCAACTGGAAACCCCGGACGAAATGCGCGGCCGGGTCAGCGCCGTGAATGGTCTGTTCATCGGTGCTTCGAACCAGTTGGGCGAATTCGAATCGGGCCTGACTGCCCACTGGTTCGGTACCGTGCCAGCCGTGGTCATGGGCGGGATCGGCACGCTGGTGGTAACCGGGGCGTGGGTCAAACTGTTCCCGACACTGGCCAGCCGCGATCGCATGCACGTGGCTAAAGATGAAGAAAGGGAAGAAGCGAAAGTCCAAGCAGGCTAAACCAGCAATTCCCCCGCCACCGCCGCACGTGTGGCTTTTCCGCAGAGTTGTTCCACCAGCGCCAAGGCAAATGCCAAGGCGCCAGCCGAGCCCTGGGCGGTGATGCAATTGCCGTCGACCACCACCGGTTGATCAACGAAGTTACAGCCCAACAATTGATGGCTGGCCGAGGGCAGGCAGGTCATGCGCCGTTGACGCAATACGCCAAAGGCCTGCAGCGCCACGGCGGGCGCCTCGGCGATGCCGGCGAACAGGCGACCGGCTGCCGCCTGATCCTTGATCAATTGTTGCAGGGGTTGGTGTGCTGCCAAGTGCTGCGAACCCACCGCACCACCCGGCAAGGCGATCAGGTCGAAGGGCTGCGCCAGCAAATCCACCAGCATGGCATCGGACGTCAGGCGCGTGCCGCGGGCGCAGGTGAGCATGCGCCGCCCTTCGATACTGGCCACCACCACTTCTATTTTGGCGCGGCGCAGTACGTCGATCAGGGTCACGGTTTGCAGGTCATCGGTGCCCTCGGCGAGGGCAATCAAGGCTCTAAAGGTCATCAGGTATTGTCCACAGAGTGATCTTTTAAGCGTAGCCAGCTTTCCTGCCCCTTGTTCGGGACCTGTGGTTACTTGATGAAAAGCTGCGTCGACATCGTATTGCCGGGCGCGTTGATCGAGGTATTGCTGAAGGTCAGCGTGCCTTCCTGCTTGCCAGCCAGATCGAGGGCATACAAATAGCCGACGGTTTTTTCCCCGGGGGTGCAACTGGTCAGGTTGCCGTTCTTGAACGCGCAGACCGGTGTGCGGGTGCCATTCACTTCGAAACCGTCCAGGGCGACATGGGCCTCGCGTCCATAACCCACTTCCAGCACGTACACCGTGATGTTCGGGCCATTGTGATCGCAGCGAGTCCGGGTTTGCCCTTCGTCGATGTTTTCAACACCACAGGACGGCGACGCGACTTTGAGCACCTTCAATTGCGTCAGTGACGTAGCAGAGGCCGCCACGGCCGTTTGAGCCCCGAGAAACAACGCCATCCATACGCCGAACAAGCTAACCAGACGCCTTTTCATGCAGGCCCCATCCACCCAAAAAACCAGCGCACAGTATGGCGTACTTGGTGTTGTCGCAAAACATCGACGACGATCACCGCCATAAGCAGCCATATCCCCAAGCTACTGGTATGATGCGCGGCTTTTTCCGGCCCACAGTAATTTCCAGGCGCGCTCTGCTGCCTGTGCTTTGCTGTTGAGGTCGATACATTCACGGCGCCCGGCGCGCCACGGGGAGCAGACATGCTGGAAAGGCTGTTTCAACTCAAGGCACACAACACCAACGTGCGGACCGAGATTCTGGCGGGCGTCACGACCTTTTTGGCCATGGCCTACATTCTGTTCGTCAACCCGAGCATCCTCGGCGAGACCGGCATGGACAAGGGCGCGGTGTTTGTCGCCACCTGTCTGGCAGCCGCCATCGGCTCGACGACCATGGGCCTGATCGCCAACTACCCGATCGCCCTCGCACCGGGCATGGGCCTGAACGCCTTCTTCACCTACACCGTGGTCCTGCACATGGGCCACACCTGGCAAGTGGCACTGGGCGCGGTGTTCATCTCGGCGGTGTGTTTCTTTCTGCTGTCGATCTTCCGCATCCGTGAATGGATCATCAATAGCATCCCGCTACCGCTGCGCTCGGCGATTGCTGCCGGCATCGGCCTGTTCCTGGCGCTGATCGCCCTGCACAATGCCGGAATCGTGGTCAGCAACCCGGCGACCATGGTCGGCCTCGGTGACCTGAAACAACCGGCTCCGATTCTCGCCACCCTCGGGTTTGCCCTGATCGTCGCGCTCGAAGCCCTTGCCGTGCGCGGTGCGGTGCTGATCGGCATTCTGGTGGTGACCATCGTTTCGATCGTGATGGGCTTCACCCCGTTCGGCGGCGTGATGTCGATGCCGCCGTCCCTGGCCCCGACCTTCTTGCAACTGGACATCAAGGGCGCACTGGACATCGGTCTGGTCAGCGTGATCTTCGCCTTCCTGTTCGTCGACCTGTTCGATAACTCCGGCACTCTGATCGGCGTCGCCAAGCGTGCCGGATTGATGAGCAAGGACGGTCACATGCCGAAAATGGGTCGCGCGCTGATCGCCGACAGCACTGCAGCCATGGCCGGTTCCCTGCTGGGCACCTCGACCACCACCAGCTACATCGAATCCGCCGCTGGCGTGAGTGCCGGTGGCCGCACCGGCCTGACCGCCGTCGTGGTCGCGATCCTGTTCCTGCTGGCGCTGTTCTTCTCGCCACTGGCCGCCAGCGTTCCAGCCTTCGCCACTGCACCGGCCCTGCTGTTCGTCGCCGTGCTGATGACATCCGGCCTGGCCGAAATAGACTGGGACGACATCACCGTTGCCGCGCCGGTGGTAATCACTGCGCTGGCGATGCCGTTCACTTATTCCATCGCCAATGGCATCGCCTTCGGTTTCATTTCCTGGACCGCCATCAAGCTGATGTCCGGTCGCGGCCGTGAGCTGAACCCGGCACTGGTGATCCTGTCGATTCTGTTCGTGATCAAGCTGGGTTGGTTCAACGCATGACTTTTGATTCCCAGGCCTATGCCGTTCAGCTCGAAGAAAAGGTCACGCGCTTGCGTGACTTGCTGGCCCCGTTCGATGCACCCGAGCCAGCCGTTTTCGATTCGCCGCTGAAAAACTTCCGCCTGCGCGCCGAGTTCCGCCTGTGGCGCGAGGCCGGCGAGCGTCATTACGCAATGTTTTCCCAGGAAGACAAACGCACGCCAATCCTGATCGAAGAGTTCCCGATTGCCAGCCTGCGCATCAACCAGTTGATGCCGCAACTCAAGGCAGCATGGCAAGCCAGCACGGCCCTGAGTCACAAGCTGTTCCAGGTGGAGTTCCTGACCACGCTGGCTGGCGACGCGATGATTACCTTGTGCTATCACCGCCCGCTGGACGAGCACTGGCACGCGGCGGCGTCGAAACTGGCGACGGACCTGAACGTCAGCGTCATCGGCCGCTCCAAGGGCAAGCGCGAAGTCATTGGCCACGATTACGTAGTCGAGCAACTGGACGTCGGCGGCCGCACCTTCAGCTACCGCCAGCCGGAAGGCGCGTTCACCCAGCCCAACGGCACGGTGAACCAGAAGATGCTCAACTGGGCATACGACGCGCTTGGCGATCGCTCCGATGATTTGCTGGAGCTGTATTGCGGCAACGGCAACTTCACCCTGCCGCTCGCCACTCGCGTGCGCAAAGTGCTAGCCACCGAAATCAGCAAGACCTCGGTCAACGCGGCGCTGAGCAATCTCAGCGAGAATGCGGTGAATAACGTCACCCTGGTGCGTCTATCCGCCGAAGAACTGACCGAAGCCCTGAACGAAGTGCGTCCGTTCCGCCGCCTGCACGGCATCGACCTCAAGAGCTACGAGTTCGGCAGTGTATTCGTCGACCCGCCTCGCGCCGGCATGGACCCGGACACCTGCGAACTGACCCGGCGCTTCGACAACATCCTGTACATCTCCTGCAATCCGGAGACCCTGGCGGCCAATATCGCCCAACTGCACGACACCCACCGCATCACCCGATGCGCGATGTTCGACCAGTTCCCCTGGACCCATCACATGGAATCCGGGGTGTTGTTGACCCGCCGTTGATGGCGCCTGCCAGGCACAAAAAAGCCGTCTTCACGACGGCTTTTTTGTGGGAGCTTACAAGACAACATCGACCTTGCGCGGGCGCCCGCCTTTCCTGCCGTTGGCCCGCGCAGCTTCAGACTTTGCGGCGCTGCTCTGGCGACCATTGCGCGAAGCGACGACCGAGGCCGCCATGGCCATCAGCGGCTTGCTCGCAGAAATCATCCCGGCGATAGATACATGCAGGTCCTTGCCTTCATGGCACAGGGCAGTACCCGCATAGCCGACCGTTAGACTGGCGAAGTCCCCGCCCTCAAAATCATCGAACTCCGAATAGTTGGCCACGGGCAACAATACGCCGCTGCCATCTTCGAAGCTGACGGCCAGACAGGGGGCCAGGTAGGTAACCGCTGTCGCTTGCAGGCTATTTTTTCTACGTAACTCGCCACGTTCAATGGCTTTGTCCAGGCTACTTTCCGTTACGGGACTATCGGCCTGAACCTTGGCTTTTATCGTTTTCATAACTCGATCTCCACACTCTCCTGTGCACCTATCAGGGATAGCAACGTCCTGTTCGATTCAGGTTCGTAGCAAGCCGATCCAATCATATTGGTAGTACTGACAACCCTTTTCACCACAACGACTTCGTTGCTTTGCCAGTCCCACAATTGATTATCGAGACAAGCTGTTTGTAGTTTTCGCCACCAGATGCCGCGGGCGCGCCGCAAATGGGCAGGTTGCTGCAGCGATTGGCGCAATCCCTCAAGCACCGCGATCGGTGGCCGACGCGAAAGCGGAACTACATCCCAGAGTTCGACACCGTTGTGCCAAAAACTGAACCTGAATCTCGCACTCCACGTACCCGCCTCCACATGCGCATGAGGCGGACAATGCTCGTCTCGCAACATGATCACTACCGACAGTCCTTTGTAATTGCATACCTTCATGCTAACCCATCCGTTAGGTTAATGAATCCGAGAATTCGACACTCCCTGGAAAATCCGACCGCTGGCATTGGCCGTCGAATCATTTCTTGC
Source organism: Pseudomonas sp. P4_B3 (assembly GCF_056402295.1). NCBI lineage: Bacteria > Pseudomonadati > Pseudomonadota > Gammaproteobacteria > Pseudomonadales > Pseudomonadaceae > Pseudomonas > Pseudomonas sp. P4_B3. The sequence continues at coordinate 175,468 of NZ_JBFUHR010000008.1, read as the reverse complement.
GTCCTCAGGCTAGCGTCCTGGCATCGCCCGGCCCTGCGGAACACCACGCGAAATGGTAAGAAATCCTTTCATTACCGCGCCAACACCTGATAAATACTGATCCAGCTCCTTCATCTGATCCCCGGTGTAATCAATCATGCAGCGGCAATTCGACGATCTTCAGTTGGGCAGCATCGAGCTGTTTTGCCTGGCCGCCGAGGCCGGCAGTTTTACTGCCGCGGCGCTGGTGGCGGGCGTCACGCCCGCTGCCGTGAGCCGTTCGGTGTCGCGCATGGAGGAACGCCTGGGCGTGCGTCTGTTTGCGCGCACCACCCGCAGCGTGAAGCTGACCGACAGTGGTCGCCGCTATTACGAGGAATGCCGCCAGGCCCTGGCGCAACTGGTCGAGGCCCAGCGTGAGGTCATGGGCCAGCAGCAAGTGCCGTCCGGTACTTTGCGCATCAGCATTCCGACCACCTACGCGCATCATCGAATCCTGCCGCTGCTGCCCGAATTTCGGGCGCGCTATCCGGCGGTGAAGGTCGAGTCGCACATCAGCAATCGCAACATCGATTTCGTCGGCGAAGGCTACGACATGGCGATTCGTGTACGAGCCATCCCGGATTCCGGCTTGATCGCCCGGCAGCTGGAAGATGCCGCCCTGGTGTTGATCGCCAGCCCTGATTACCTGAAACGGGCCGGCATTCCGCAAACCCTCGACGACCTCGAAAACCACGAGTGCATTCAGTACGAATTGCCCAGCAGCGGCCGGCGCATTGCCTGGTTGTTCAACGATGAAGGCGCGCCACGGGAGATTCTGGCCGAGGGCAACCTTAGTTGTTCCGACGATGTACTGGGCGGTGTGACCCTGGCCAAACACGGGGCTGGGTTGTTTCAGACCTATCGTTTTATCGTGGAAAAGGAACTGGCCGACGGCTCGCTGGTGGAAGTGCTCAAGCCCTATGGTGGGCGCTCGCGGCCGTTTACCTTGCTGTATCCACAAAGTCGCCATGTACCGCTGCGCTTAAGGGCGTTCATTGATTTTCTGGTGGAGCATTTGCCGCGCTGAACACCGAAAGTGTCCGATCACCGCCCAAAAACAGCCAGTGCCTCGTCACTTTAATTGACCAAATTAACTAGTTAGTACAATTTATCTCCACAGGTTGAAGCCCTCGGCCGATTCCAAAAATAATAAGTGGAGAGATTCCGATGTCCCCTATCGTTCTGGTGCTCAACGGCCCGAACCTGAACCTGCTCGGCACCCGTGAACCGGCGACCTACGGCCACGAAACCCTGGCAGACATCTCGACCCTGTGCGCACGTGCCGCCGAAGAATTCGGCCTGGCAGTGGAGTTTCGCCAGACCAACCATGAAGGCGAATTGCTCGACTGGATTCACGCCGCCCGCGGTCGCTGCGCCGGAATCGTCATCAATCCTGCCGCGTGGACCCACACTTCGGTCGCCATCCGCGACGCCTTGGTTGCCAGCGAACTGCCAGTCATCGAAGTCCATCTGTCCAACGTCCATGCCCGCGAGCCTTTTCGTCACCACTCGTTCGTCTCCGCCATTGCGACTGCGGTGATGGCCGGTTTTGGCAGTCACGGCTATCGCCTGGCGCTGGAACACTTCAGTCATCGTTTGAAGGGGTGATCGCCGTGACTCAGAACCACGTGATACTGGCCGGCCTGATTGGCGCCGGCATCCAGGCTTCCCGCACACCAGCCATGCACGAGCATGAAGGCGATGCCCAAGGGCTGCGCTACCTCTATCGCCTGATTGATCTTGATCAGTTGAAACTCGACAGCAACGCTCTACCCGACCTGCTGATGGCTGCCGAGCGCATGAACTTCACCGGATTGAACATCACCTTTCCCTGCAAGCAGGCAATCATCCCGTTGCTCGACGAACTCTCGCCGGAAGCCCGCGGTATCGGTGCGGTCAACACGGTGGTGCTCAAGGATGGCAAACGCATCGGCCACAACACCGACTGCCTGGGCTTTGCCGAGGGTTTTCGCCGGGGTTTGAAGGGCGTTGCCGTTGAACGTGTCGTACAAATGGGCGCTGGCGGCGCAGGTGCGGCGGTGGCCCACGCGTTATTGAATGAAGGCGTACAACAGCTGAGCATTTTTGACGTAGATATCCGCCGCGCCCAGGATCTGGCAGACAACCTCAATCAGCATTTTGGCGTCGGTCGGGCGGTGGCCGGGTATGACCTGCCGAGCGCCATGGCCCGGGCTGACGGCCTGGTGAACACCACGCCGATGGGCATGAAAAAACTGCCGGGCATGCCGGTGCCGGTCGCGTTGCTGCGGGCCGAATTGTGGGTGGCGGAGATCGTTTACTTCCCGCTGGAAACCGAACTGCTACGCCACGCCCGCGCCCTCGGTTGCCGAACGCTGGACGGCGGCAACATGGCGGTGTTTCAGGCGGTGAAGGCGTTCGAGCTGTTCAGCGGCGTGGTGCCCGATGCCCAGCGCATGCTTGAGCATTTCCAGAGCATGAATGGCTGAAGCGGCAACCTTGCCGATTCGTAGGAGCCGGCTTGCTGGCGAAACAGGCGATGCGGTGTATCAGGCAGGCCGCCTTCGCTGGCAAGCCAGCTCCTACCGTGTGTTGTGTGTACACATTTGTATTGGGAGCCGGCACAACGCTGTGTATCAGGCCTGCAGGTAGCGCAGAACCGACTCGCAAATCATCTCCCGATGACGCTGCTTGATGCGTTCGTCCGGCAAGTCGATCTGGAAAATCTCGCCCACGGTATGGCGGTTCGACACGCGATAGAAGCAGAACGAACTGATCAGCAGATGCACATCCAGCGGCACCAGGCCGGCGCGGAAGACACCCTCTTCAACACCACGACGCAGAATCACATCGAGGGAATCGAGAACGGTGTTGTTCATCGCCCTGATCGCCTCGGAACGCTTTACATACTCGGCGTTGTGGATGTTTTCGATACTGACGATGCGCACGAAGTCGACGTTGCGATCATGGTGGTCGAAGGTGAATTCAACCATCCGCCGAATGGCTTCCACCGGAGGCAATTCGGTCAGGTGCAGGCGGCTTTCGGTGTTGCGGATATCGCCGTAAAGCTTCTCCAGCACTTCGACGTAGAGCTGTTCCTTACTGCCGAAGTAGTAATAGATCATGCGCTTGGAGGTGTGGATGCGCTCGGCGATGGCATCGACGCGAGCACCGGAAAGCCCCTGCTGGACGAATTCGACAATCGCCTCCTGCAGGATGTTTTCGCGGGTCTTTTCCGGATTGTTCTTGCGACTCTTGCGCGGCTCGGCACCCGATTCTACGGGGGCTGCGGGGAGTTCTGAGGTCATTGTCATTGCGGGCTCACGGCCATCACTGCACAGGCTGGCGATTATGGGCCGCGCGACACGGTGAAGGAAGCTGCACAGCCCACGTTTAATCCCGCGTTTACGAATCCCCTACAACTTCGCCTGGCGCAATGCGCCGCTACGGGATTTGGCCATGGCCGCCAGCCGCACCGCAACGTTGGCCGCGCCGTAGCCGGCATAACCGTTTTTACGCTGGATGATCTCGAAGAAGAATCGCCCCTCGAACGGCTCGGTGTACACATGAAACAGCTCACCGCCCTGGGCGTCGCGGTCGTACAGCACGTTGTAGTAGGCCAGTTCGCTGAGAAACTCGTCGTCGAAATCGAACCGCGCCGCCAGGTCATCGTAGTAGTTGAGCGGGATATCCAGCAGCGGCACGCCCGCCTCTTTTGCACGACTGACCTGGGCAAAGATGTCATCACAATCAAACGCGATGTGATGCACACCGGAGCCGCGATAACTCGACAGCGCGTGTGAGATCGCGGTGTTACGATTTTCGGAAATATTCAGCGGCAGGCGGATCGAACTGTCGCGACTGCGCAAGGCACGGCTCTTCACCAGACCATAAGGATCGGGCAGCACGACTTCATCGTCCGCCTCGAAATCCAGCAGGCTCTTATAGAACAGCACCCAGCTGTCGAGGCTGTCGGCCGGCAGCGCCATGGCCATGTGGTCGATGCGTTTGAGGCCGCCGCTGGCCGGCGCTTGCGGGTACAGATTGAAGTCGGTGCCGTAGACGTCGGCATCCTGGTCCACCAGATAGATCAGGCTGCCATCCGGCGCACGCACCGCCGCCAGTTCCAGTTCATTGGGGCCGACCAGTCCGCGATAGGGCTGGCCCTTGTAGGCCACGGCTCGGGCCAGCGCGCTGGCGCTGTCCTTGACCCGCACGGCGGTGGCGCACAACGAAGGGCCGTGCGCCTCAAAGAAACTGTGACCGAACGAGTAAGGTTCGGTGTTGAGGATCAGATTGATATCGCCCTGACGCAGCAGGCTGACGCTCTTGGAGCGATGCTGCCCGACCTTGGCGAACCCTAGCCGTTCCAGCCAATGGGAGAGTTTGGCGCCGAGGCTTTCGTCCACGGCAAACTCCAGAAACTCGATGCCGTTGTACTCGCTGGCCTTGGGCGTTTCGAACAGAATTTCGGGGTTGGTCGCAGGCCTGGCTTCCCGGGCCAGACGCTCGCGGGTTTTCTCCTCCAGGTACAACAACGAGCGCAAGCCGTCGGCGGCGTTGGCTCGTGGCGGCGCGGCGCGGAAACCGTCGTTGAAGATCTCCAGCGACAAAGGCCCGGTGTACCCGCTCTTGATGATCGGCGCGAGGAACCCCGGCAGGTCGAATTCGCCCTGGCCCGGGAAGCAACGAAAATGCCGACTCCACTCCAGCACGTCCATGGCCAGGATCGGCGCGTCAGCCATTTGCACGAAGAAAATCTTGTCCCCGGGAATCTCGGCGATAGCGCTCGCATCGCCCTTGAGCGACAAGGTGTGAAAGCTGTCCAGCAACACACCAAGGCTTGGGTGATCGGCCTGCCGCACGATGTTCCACACCTGTTGCCAGGTGTTCACATGCCGGCCCCAGGCCAGCGCTTCGTAACCGATGCGCAGGCCGCGTGCCCCGGCGCGTTCGGCCAGCAGGCGCAAGTCATCGACCAGAATCCGTTCATCACCGATGGACTCGGCCGAGGCGTTGCTGCACACCAGCACCAGGTCAGTGCCCAGCTCCTGCATCAGGTCGAACTTGCGCTCGGCGCGTTCCAGATTGCGCGACAGCCGATCTCGCCGACAGCCTTCGAAATCACGGAACGGTTGAAACAGGGTGATGGCGATCCCGAGATCGGCGCACATCTGTTTAATTTCCCGTGGACTACCGTCGTAGTAGAGAAGGTCGTTCTCGAAAATCTCGACGCCGTCGAAACCGGCGGCAGCAATGGCTTCGAGTTTTTCCGGCAGGGTACCGCTCAAGGATACGGTGGCAATGGAACGCTGCATATTTCGGCTCCCGGTGGAGGCAATCTTGTTAGGGGGCGTTGCACGCTTTATTACGTGGGTAGCGTTTGTCTTGCGAGAATTATTGGGCTGACAGACTTACACAGCAATTCAAAGTGTACTACCCAGTTAGTTTTGTGTTCGATTATCGAACAAAATGGTGGTTGGCGAATTGACGATTTTTTGTCCACTGCCCAACATCGTCCCCACATTAAGTCCGGACACGCAGCACCGGCCGCGATGTCCAAAACACCAAATAACAAATTCAAAAAACGGGTGGTACACATGATTCCTTCCCAAAGCTCTCGCATGGCTCCGGCCATGAACGTCACTGCCGGTGGCATCGGCGACAAAATCCGCGGCGCCATTGCGGTCGGCAAAACCCGTTGGGGCATGCTGGCGCTGGTGTTTTTCGCCACCACCCTGAACTACATCGACCGCGCCGCCCTGGGCGTGATGCAGCCCATCCTGGCCAAGGAGATGAGCTGGACGGCGATGGATTACGCCAACATCAACTTCTGGTTCCAGGTGGGTTACGCCATCGGGTTCGTTCTGCAGGGCCGGTTGATCGACCGGGTCGGCGTCAAGCGCGTGTTCTTCTGCGCCGTACTGCTCTGGAGCCTGGCGACCGGCGCCCACGGTCTGGCCACTTCGGCGGTCGGCTTCATGGTTTGTCGCTTCATCCTCGGCCTGACCGAAGCAGCGAACTACCCGGCTTGCGTGAAAACCACACGCCTGTGGTTCCCGGCCGGCGAGCGCGCCGTGGCCACCGGCATTTTCAACGCCGGTACCAACGTTGGTGCGATGTTCACGCCGATGCTGCTGCCACTGATCCTGCACGTCTGGGGCTGGCAAGCCGCGTTCCTGTGCATGTCGGCTCTGGGCGGGATCTGGCTGCTGTTCTGGGGCCTGAAGTACTTCAACCCGGAAGATCACCCGAGCGTCAAACAGTCGGAGCTGGACTACATCCAGAACGAAGTCGAACCGGAACAAACCCGCGTGCCGTTCTCGAAAATCCTTCGCATGCGCGGCACCTGGGCCTTCGCCCTCGCCTATTCGATGACGGCGCCGGTGTTCTGGTTCTACCTGTACTGGCTGCCGCCGTTCCTCAACCAGCAATACAATCTGGGCATCAACGTCACCCAGATGGGTATCCCGCTGATCATCATCTACCTCACTGCCGACTTCGGTAGCGTTGGCGGCGGCATCCTCTCCTCGTTCCTGATCGGTCGCGGAGTCAATCCGATCAAGGCGCGACTGATGTCCATGTTCCTGTTCGCCTGCTGCATCATCGGCGTGATCATGGCCGCCGGTTCCAGCAACCTGTGGGTCGCGGTGTTCGCCATCTCCCTGGCCATCGGCGCACACCAGGCCTGGACCGCGAACATCTGGAGCCTGGTGATGGACTACACGCCCAAGCACATGATGAGTACGGTGTTCGGCTTCGGCGGCATGTGTGCGGCGATTGGCGGGATGTTCATGACCCAGCTGGTCGGCCACATCCTGACCGTCACCAACAACAACTACACCGTGCTGTTCACCATGATTCCGGCGATGTACTTCATTGCGCTGACCTGGATGTACTTCATGGCACCGCGCAAGATTCCTACCGTCACCGACTAAAACATCATCACCCTCACAGGTTTTTTAGCGGCGGCTTTGTTGCCAGGCCGCTGCCAACCCGCTGCAGCAAATCACGGCAATGCCGAGCAGGGTGGTCAGTGTCGGCGTATGGGAAAACAGCAGCCAGCCCAGCAGGCCGGCGAAGATGATCTGGCAATAGCTGAACGGTGCCAGCAGTGCCGGTGCCGCGAGGCGGAAAGCCTGGGTCAGGAACAGGTGGGCCGTCATCCCGCAGGCCCCCAGCGCCAGCATCATCGCGCCATGCATCAGGTTTGGCGTCTGCCAGAAGAACGGCACCAGCGCACTCATCACCAGCGTGTTGCACAAGCCTGCGAAGAAGTTGCTGGTGGTCGGGCTGTCGATCTCGCTGAGCTTGCGCGTCAGCAGTTGATAGAAGCAGAAAAACAGCGCCGAGCAGAATGGCAGCAACACCGCCGGGGTAAACAGATCACCGCCGGGGTGAACGATGATCAGCACCCCGCTAAAACCGAAAATCACCGCCAGCCATTGCCCTCGTGTCACCCGCTCCTTCAGCAGCGGCACCGACAACGCGGTGACCAGCACCGGAGCGAGGAAGTTGACCGACGTAGCCTCGGCCAGCGGGATGTACATCAAGCCTGTGGTGAAAAACAGACTGGTACCCAGCAGGCACAGCGCCCGGATCAGCTGAAGCAATGGCCGTTTGGTACGCAGCACTCGCAGCCCGGATTGCGGCAGGAAAATCCCGGCCATCAGCAAGGTGTGAACCACGTAACGCGCCCAGACCACCATGACAATGGGATAGAAACCCGAGAGATATTTGGAAAAGGCGTCGTGGCTGGAAAACAGGAAGGTCGCGACAACGATCAGCAGGATCCCTTTGAAGGGCTGATTGACGCCGGAAAGCGGGGTGCTGCTGGGCGACGTCAAGACGAAGTCCTTTTATGGGTTGAGGCGAGACCTGAATAATTTAGAACCCAGTTCCACTTTATGACATCAATGACTCAAGAAAGTGTGCGAATACCGCACACTCTATTCAAGCAGACATCACGCTCAACTGAACAACTCTGACGCCTGGCTCGCCAGCGAAAGCTCTTCGGCGTACTTCAACAAGGTCGACGCCAACTCATGCAAGCGCGCACCGGGCATTCGCGCGCTTGGCCCGGCAATACTGAGCACGCCAATCACCCGGCCATCCAGTGGATGACGTACCACGGCGGCAATCGCCGAGGTGCCCACCGCCGAACTTTCCTCGACCCAGGCGTAGCCTTGCTCCCGCGCCAGACGCAAGCGCTCCAGCAGTTCAATATTCGAACGCGGTGCATTAGGCCCGATATCCCGAGGCAATCCGCCCCCTTGCCGCTCGACCAGCAACAGCGCCTCGGCATCGCTCATGCACGCCAGCCACGCATGCCCGGAAGCCGTGTAGAACAAAGGCGCATCACGCCCCATGTCCGGGTCGTAGCGCAGGCCCGAGCGGGCACCCTGGGACTTGGCGATCCAGACCTGCCGCTCACCCTGAATCACCCCCAGACGCACCAGTTCACCGGTTTCCCCGGCCAGTCGATCAAGCACCGGCTGAACGATATCCGCACCGCTGCCGGACAGGTATCGAAAGCCCATGGCCACCAGCTTGGTCGACAGGTGATAGCGCAGGTTGTCCGGATTCTGCCGCACGTAACCCAGGCGAATCAGTTCGGCGAGCAACCGATGAGTCGCGCTTTTAGGGATTTCCAATTGCTCGGCCAACGTCTGCATCGGCAGACCCTGCGGTTCACCTGTCAGGCTTTCCAGCACGCTGAAGACACGTTCGATCTGACTGCCGGCCATGGTAGGTCCCAAACAAAATTTGGCTGATTCTAGAAGAGAAGCCCCACGAAGCAAAATTGGAACCAGTCGCACAACCGGCAGTCTGACTATCGGACTGGCGCGGCTCTCAATTCGCAGCAACACTCATCGCACGGCTCTTTACCCGGAACAAAAGAGGATTCCCGCATGCTATGGAAAAAAGGCCGACGCAGTGACAACGTGGTCGATGCCCGTGGCGATGATGTCGGCAGTGGCGGCGGTGGGATGCGCTTCGGCGGTGGCAAGGGCCTGAGCCTGACGGCAATCCTCCTGATCGTCGGCATCGGCTGGATCACCGGCCAGGATCCGTTGCAAATCCTCGGACAACTGACCGGGCAAATGGGCCAGCAAACGGCGCCCGCTACCAACCAGAGTCGCAAGGCACCGCCGGTCAATGATGAAAGCGCGGAGTTCGTTCGTTCGATCCTCGGCGATACTGAGGACACCTGGGGTGCGATTTTCCAGCAGGCTGGCCGCCAATACAAAGACCCGACCCTGGTGCTGTTCAGCAACCGCGTGAATTCGGCCTGCGGCCTGGCCACCTCGGCGACCGGCCCGTTCTATTGCCCGGCGGACCAGAAAGTCTACCTGGACATGGCGTTCTTCCAGGAAATGTCCCAACGCTTTTCCGCCGCAGGCGACTTCGCCCAAGCCTACGTGATCGCTCACGAAGTCGGACACCATGTACAGACCCTGCTTGGGGTTTCCGCGAAAATTCAGGCAGCGCGCCAGCAGGGTCGGCAGATGGAGGGCGACGGTGGTTTGCTGGTTCGTCAGGAACTGCAAGCCGATTGCCTGGCCGGCGTCTGGGCCAACAATGCGCAGAAGCGCCTGAACTGGCTGGAACCGGGCGACATCGAAGAAGCACTGAACGCAGCGAACGCCATCGGCGACGATCGTTTGCAGCAACAGGGTCAGGGCCGCGTGGTCCCGGACTCGTTCACCCATGGTACGTCGGCGCAACGGGTGCGCTGGTTCAAAACCGGTTTCGCCCAAGGCCAGGTTGGCCAGTGCGATACCTTTGCGGCGAAAAATCTGTAAATGAAGAATTGGTTGTTGGTTGTTCTGTTTACTTGCGCAACGTCCCAGGCCGCCGAGCATGAGGTCAAGGAGCTCAGCTCAGGGCGCCTGCTGTTGAAATCAGGTGAAATCGCGGTGGGCATCAGCCCCGCCCCGGCAAAAATCGAACGGGTGCTGATCATCCTCCACGGTCGCTTGCGCAATGCGCAAACCTATCTGCAGAGCGGTGAGCACGCGGCCGAACTGGCCGGACAAAGTGCAACGACCCTGGTGATCGCCCCGCAGTTTCTCAATGAAACCGACGTTGCGGTCCATCCGGTGGCCGACACGGTTTTGCGCTGGCAAGGCAATGATTGGATGGCTGGCGGCGAATCCACGGCACCGTTTCGGCTGAGTTCCTACGCCGCGCTCGACGAAATCATCGCCCGCCTGGGTGACCGCCAGCAGTTTCCGGATGTGAAGCAAATCGTCATCGCCGGGCACTCCGGCGGCGCGCAGGTGGTTCAGCGCTATGCATTGCTCGGCCACGATCAACCAGCCCTTGAAGCAGCAGGCGTGCAGGTGCGATACGTGATCGCCAATCCGTCGTCCTACGCCTATTTCGATGAGCGCCGGCCAGTGGCGTTCAGCCACGCGGGTTGCCCGCAATTCAATCGCTGGAAATATGGGCTGACGGATTTGCCCGCCTACGCCGAAGGACAAACTCTCGCACAACTGCAGGAAAAGTACCTCACGCGTGACATCGTTTATCTACTGGGCCAGCAGGACACCGACCCGAATCATCCGGCGCTGGACAAGAGCTGCGAGGCTCGGGCGCAAGGACCTTATCGATTGGCGCGCGGGCATTTTTACTTTGATTATCTGAAGCGGCTGCAACCGCAAGGGTTGAATCAGCAACTGATTGAAGTACCCGGGGTCGGGCATAACGGCGACGGGATGTTTACCTCGCCAGAGGGGCAGAAGGCTTTGTTTGGTCAGTAGGTTATGCACTGCCTGATCTGACGCCATCGCGAGCCTGCTCGCGATGGCGGTCTAGCAGACAACAAATTCGTCAAGCCGACAACATCTGCCGCAACTCGACACAATCCGCCGCATGCCAATCGGTCAATTCCGGCCATGGATTATCCGGCAGATTCACCAAAACAGTCCGCGCTCCCGCCGCTCGCCCGCAATCGAGATCGAAGCGGTAATCACCGACCATCACCATCTCGCTCGCCGGCACCTTCCACGCTTCGGCCAGTTTCAGCAGCCCGCCCGGATGCGGTTTGGGTGGTGCATCATCGCGACCCAACACATCTTCCAGTGCAAAGCAGTCGGCCAGGCCAATGGCCTCCAGCGTGACATGCGCCAGCTCCCGGGCATTGCGCGTGAGAATGCCCAGGCGATAACCGCGCCCGGCCAGCTCACGCACCAGCTCCACCGCGCCCGGTGCCGGTTGCGAACCGAGGGCCAGGTCCCGCTCATGCTCCAGCAGCCACGCATGTTTGGCTGCGGCTTCATCGGCCGGCAGTGCGGCGAGGTGAGTCAGGATGTCGTGTTCGGCAGGGATCGCCAACGCCACGCGAATCGCCGCGAAGTCGTGCACGGCGACCGTCAGGGTACCGTCCATGTCGAACACCCAGTGACGTACATCGGCCAGGCTCATGTCCAGTCCTTGCGATGACGGATCAAGCCTTCCTGGGTGACCGAGGCCACCAGTTGCCCGGCGCGGTTGAACACGCTGCCACGGGAGAATCCACGGGAGTTGCCGGCCCACGGACTGTCCATCGCGTAGAGCAACCAGTCATCGGCACGCAAATCCTGGTGGAACCACAACGCGTGATCGAGGCTGGCGACCTGCATGTCCTTGTGCCAGACCGACTTGCCGTGGGGCTGCATCGAGGTGGTCAACAAGCCAAAGTCCGATGCGTAGGCGAGCAAATACTTATGCAGCGCCGGCGAATCGGCCAACGCCCCGTCGGCGCGGAACCAGACGTACTTGACCGGGTCGGAGGGTAGCGGGTTGTAGGGATCCTTCTCGGTCACCGGGCGAAATTCGATCGGCTTCGGGCACAGCAGTTTTTCGCGCATTTTCTCGGGGATCAGGTGCGCGCGCTGCTGGGTAATTTCCAGTTCCGATGGCAGGTTTTCCGGACCGACCACTTGCGGCATTTCGCTCTGGTGCTGAAAACCTTCTTCGTCGTACTGGAACGACGCACTGCACGTGAAGATCGGGTGGCCCTTCTGGATCGCCGTCACCCGGCGCGTGCTGAAACTGCCACCGTCACGCACCCGGTCAACCTGATACACCACCGGCAGCCCGGCATCGCCCGGACGCAGGAAATAGCCGTGCATCGAATGCACATGGCGCGCCTCTTCAACCGTCTGACTGGCCGCCGACAGCGACTGGCCGAGCACCTGCCCACCGAACAACTGGCGAAAACCCAGATCCTGGCTGCGGCCACGGAACAGGTTTTCCTCGATCGGTTCCAGGGTCAGCAGGTCGACCAGATCATCCAACACTTGGCTCATTCAGATGCTCCTCACGCAACACATTGCCGCGCAGCCTTGGCTGCAACGGTCGATTCAGTTTCTGGACCGGGCCCATGAAGGCCATTGTAAACGTCCGTGTCAGGTTATCCATGCAAGGTTTGCAGCCATTGTTCGCGACTGATGCGATACAGCACATGCCGACACAACGGATGATCGGCCTCGAGTCGCGGGTGATCGAAGTCATTTTCCGGATCATGGTGCATGCCGATGGCCTGCATGACTTTCTCTGACTGCAGATTGGTTTGCGTGGTGAAGGCCACAACCTCTTTCAGCGGCAGGCGGTCGAACCCGCAGCGCAGAGCGGTCCACGCCGCTTCACTGGCGTAACCCAGGCCCCAGTGCTCGCGGGCCAGGCGCCAGCCGATTTCCGTGGCAGGGGTGAAAGGCGCGTCGAAACCGACCACACCGAGCCCGGTAAAACCGATGAATTGGCCGGTGTCCTTGCGTTCCAGAGCCCATAGGCCGAAACCATACTCGGCGAAATGGCCACGGATTCGCCCGATCAATGATGCACTTTCCAGCCGACTCAAGGTTGCCGGGAAATAGCGCATCACCTGCGGGTCGGCACACATCGCCGCAAAGTCCGCTAAATCTTCATCGCGCCACTGGCGCAACAGCAGCCGAGCGCTTTCAAGTTCCAGTATTGGCTCCATTGCTCCCCGCCCTCCGTTTGCATGCCGCAAGTCTACAACGCTGGTAGGATCCTTCTCTCATTCCTGAATGAAATCATCATGCCGCTCCCGCTGATTTATCACGAAGACTACAGCCCCGAGTTTCCGGCGGATCACCGCTTTCCGATGGACAAGTTCCGCCTGTTGCGCGATCACCTGGTGGACAGCGGCCTGACCCGCGACGCCGACCTGTTGCGCCCGGATCTATGCCCCGCAGAGATTCTCGCCCTCGCCCATGACCCTTCGTATATCGAACGCTACATGAGTGGCGAATTATCCCGCGAAGACCAGCGCCGCCTCGGGCTGCCCTGGAGCGAAGCCCTGGCCCGGCGAACGGTGCGGGCGGTCGGTGGCTCGTTGCTCGCCGCCGAGCAGGCGCTGGAGCATGGCCTGGCCTGTCACCTGGCGGGCGGCACCCACCATGCGCACTACGACTACCCGGCCGGGTTCTGCATCTTCAATGACCTGGCGGTGATCAGCCATTACCTGCTGGAAAGTGGAAGGGTGAACCGGGTACTGATCTTCGATTGCGACGTGCATCAGGGCGACGGGACTGCACGAATTCTGCACAACACCCCGGAAGCATTGACCGTTTCCCTGCACTGCGAGAAGAACTTTCCCGCACGCAAGGCCGAAAGCGACTGGGACATTGCGCTGCCCAACGGCATGGGCGATGCCGACTACCTGAAGGTGGTGGACGATGCACTCAACTACCTGCTGCCGCTCTACCAACCGGATCTGGTGCTGTATGACGCCGGAGTCGATGTGCACAAGGACGACGCACTGGGTTATCTGAAGCTGACAGACGAAGGCGTCGCCGCCCGCGATGAAAGCGTGATGCGCCATTGCCTGGGTCGCGACATTCCGCTGGTCGGGGTAATCGGCGGTGGCTACAGCAAGGACCGCCAGGCCCTGGCCCGCCGTCACGGCATCCTTCATCACAGTGCGCAACGCGTCTGGCAGTCATCAGGTTGTCACTGAGCTGTGGATGCTTTACCCACAATGCCTGTGGAACTGCCTGTGGATAACCTGAGTGAAAGGGACTACAGGCCACACGACTTATAGGCTACAGAGAGATGGTCGTTTTTTAACCACCCTTTCAAAGACACCTCTAAACCCTGTAGGAGTGAGCAGGCTCGCTCCTACAGGGGATGGGGCTGGTAGAATGCGCGGCTTATTCCGTCAGACCGCAGCGCACCCCATGACCCAATCCTCGCCAGCCCTCCCCCCTCACGTCGCCATCATCGGCGGCGGCCCCGCCGGTCTGATGGCGGCCGAAGTGTTGAACCAGGCCGGGATCAAGGTCGACCTGTACGACGGCATGCCTTCGGTCGGACGAAAATTCCTCCTGGCCGGCGTCGGCGGCATGAACATCACTCACTCTGAAGCCTACCCGGCGTTTCTCTCGCGCTACGCCGAACGCGCCCCGCAGATCGCCCCGCTGCTGCGCGGCTTCGGTGCCGATGCGCTGTGCCAATGGATTCACGAGCTAGGCATCGAAACCTTCGTCGGCAGTTCCGGCCGGGTATTCCCCACCGACATGAAAGCCGCGCCGCTGCTACGCGCCTGGCTCAAGCGTCTGCGCGACAGCGGCGTAGTTATCCACACCCGCCACCGCTGGCTCGGCTGGGACGAGCGTGGCGGATTGCGCATCGACAGCCCGGAAGGCGAAAAGACCGTTCAAGCCGATGCCACCCTGCTCGCCCTCGGTGGCGGCAGTTGGTCGCGGCTGGGCTCGGACGGCGCGTGGATGTTGCCGCTGGAGCAACACGGCGTGGGACTGGCGCCGTTGCAAGCCAGTAATTGCGGCTTCGAGGTACAGGCCTGGAGCGAATTGATGGTCAGCAAATTCGCTGGCGCGCCGCTGAAAAACATCGCCATTGGCCTTAACGATGACGTGCCGCGGCTCGGCGAATGTGTGATTACCGCCACCGGGATCGAGGGCAGTCTGATCTACGCCCTGTCGGCAGCGATCCGCGAGGCGATCAACCGGCACGGTTCGGCAACGATTCATCTGGACCTGTTGCCGGGCCGGCCTGTGGATAAAGTTATGGCGGCGTTGAGCAAACCCCGGGGATCGCGCTCCATGGCCAAGCACCTGCACAGTCAGTTGGGTATCGATGGGGTCAAAGCGGCGCTATTGCGTGAACTGACCGGCGTCGACTGCTTTGCTGACATGGCCTTGCTGGCCAACGCGATCAAGGCATTGCCCCTGACGCTGGTGAAAACCCGTCCACTGGATGAGGCCATCAGCAGCGCTGGCGGTGTGTTGTTCGAGGCGATGGATGAGCGATTGATGCTCAAGCAACTGCCTGGCGTGTTTTGCGCCGGGGAAATGCTCGATTGGGAAGCGCCGACCGGCGGCTATCTGCTGACCGCGTGTTTCGCCAGTGGGCGAGCGGCCGGGTTGGGGATGGTGGAGTGGTTGAAGCACAAAGGCTGAAGACCGCGGCGCGCCCTTCGCGAGCAGGCTCGCTCCTACAGGGGATTTGTGAACAACGCAGACCCCTTGTAGGAGCGAGCCTGCTCGCGAAGGCGGCTTAACAGACGCCGCAGGTAATCAAGGCTTACGCTTACGCGGCCCGGTATTGAACACCGGCACCTTGCGCACAGGCTTGATCGAAGGCTCCGCCGGCGCAACCTCTCCGCTATCCACCCACTTACCCAGATTGCGTTTACCACCGCCACCACCGGAAGCCTTGGGCTTCTTCGGTTTCTTCGGCTTCTTGACGACCTGGCCACTGGCATCGGTGTCCGGTACGCGGTGCTCGGGCTCGAAGTCCGGCTCGTTCTGCCGCTTCAAGGTCTGGCGGGTCAGCATCTCGATAGCCGACAGCAGATTCACTTCATCGGCGCAGACCAGGGAAATCGCCTCGCCCGTCGAACCCGCGCGGCCAGTACGACCAATGCGGTGGATGTAGTCTTCGGCGACGATCGGCAAGTCGAAGTTGACCACCAACGGCAGGTCTTCGATGTCCAGGCCACGGGCCGCCACATCGGTGGCGACCAGGATCTGCACTTCACTCGCCTTGAAGCGGTCCAGTGCGCGCTGACGAGTCGCCTGGGGTTTGTCGCCGTGGATGCCGTCAGCGTTGATGCCCAGACCCTGGAGTTTATCCACCAGCGCGTCCACGCCGTTGCGGGTCTTGGCGAACACCAGCACCTGCTTCCACTTGCCCTTGCGCATCAGGTGCACGAACAGTTCCGGCTTGCGCTTCTTGTCCACCGTCACGATCCATTGCTTGACCGTATTGGCCGCGACGTTGCGCGGGCTGACTTCGATGCTCAGCGGGTCGTTGAGCATTTGCCCGGCCAGCAGGCGGATATCATCGGAGAAGGTCGCGGAGAACAGCAACGTCTGACGTTTCTTCGGCAGCGCGCGGTAAATGTTCGCCAGTTCCTCGGAAAAGCCCAGGTCGAGCATGCGGTCGGCTTCGTCCAGCACCAGGGTCTGCAACTGGTTGAACTTCAGCGCGTTCTGGCGGAACAGGTCGAGCAAGCGGCCCGGGGTCGCCACCAGCAGATCGACACCGCTGCGCAGTTTCATCATTTGCGGGTTGATGCTGACGCCGCCGTACACCGCGTAAGTACGCAGCGGCAGGTTTTCGGCGTACTGGCGCACGGCTTCGTGAACCTGCTCGGCCAGTTCGCGGGTCGGCACCAGGATCAGCGCGCGCACCGAGTTGGCAGTGACTTTCGGCCCTTCCATGGCCAGCAGTTGCAACAGCGGCAGGGCGAAACCGGCGGTCTTGCCGGTGCCGGTCTGGGCCGCGGCCATCAGGTCGCGACCGGCCAGCACCGCCGGAATGGCTTGCGCCTGAACCGGCGTCGGAGTCTGGTAGCCGAGCGTCTCGAGGGAGCGCAGCAAGGGTTCGATCAGGCCAAGGGTGGCGAAAGTCATGGGAGTACCGTAGGAAAATTCAGCGCAGTTGTGCAAAACGAGTGTGCAATGGCGCGCAGTTTACCCTAATTCACACGGGATTCTGTCGGTACTACCTTCGCCACCACTGGCCGCGCTGGCGTGCGACGCCACTGCGGCAGGCCAATCAATACTACGGCGCTGATGATTACCGCCATCGCCAGGGCTTCTTCAATACCGATGGTTTCGCCGACGAACACGATCCCCAGCAACACAGCCACCGCCGGGTTGACGTAGGCATAACTGGTGGCCGCGGCCGGACGCACGTGCTTCAACAGGTACATGTAGGCGTTGAAGGCGATGATCGAACCGAACACGGTCAGATACGCCAACGCGGCCCAACCTTCGATCGGCGGCATCTTTTCCAGGTGTTCACCGCTGACTGCGCTGGCGATCAGCAACACGACGCCGCCCACCAGCATTTCCACGGCACTGGCCATTGCGCCTTGAGGCAACGGCAAGTGTTTGCTCCACACCGAGCCAAAGGCCCAGGTTGCCGCCGCGAAAATCAGCAGGGCCGCGCCCAACGGGCTCGACTGCAGGTTGGAACCGAGGTTGAGCATGGCAATACCGATCAAGCCGAGCACAATCCCGGCCCATTCGAGACGGGTATTACGCGCGCCCCAGAAATATCCGCAGAGCAAGGTAAACAGCGGCACGGTCGCCACTGCCAAAGCGGCCACCCCAGAGGCCACGCCCGTATGCTCGGCCACACTGACCGCACCGTTACCGCACGCCAGCAGCAATACGCCGATCATCCCCGCGGCCTTCCATTGCGCCCAGGTCGGTGCCGGCGCCCCGCGCCAGCGCAGGAAGCCATACATCAAGGTTCCGGCGATCACGAAGCGGATGCCCGCAAGCAGCAACGGCGGCCAGTACTCCACGCCGATGCGGATCACCAGGTAGGTCGAGCCCCAAATCACATACAAGGCGAAGAAGGCAGCGATCAAGGGTAAGGGAAAGCGACGAGGGCCGGACATGGGGGCAGCTCACAGGCAAGGACAAGTGAACGGCTATTCTAGAAAGGCCAGCGTCGAAAAATAAGTTACAAAACCTGTTTAAAGCGCCAGTACACTTTTCAAAACACGGAGTTCAGCGCTATAAACCGTGTTTTCGAAAGTCGGCCATTTTCAGGAGTCACCCCGATGGATAAGTACGACCGCATGCTGCTCAGCGCCCTGCTGGAAAACGGTCGCGCGTCCTACGCCGACCTGGCGCGCAAGGTCAACCTGTCCGCCCCGGCCGTGGCCGAGCGCGTGGCCAAGCTCGAAGCCAGCGGTGTGATTACCGGCTATCAGGCAAAGGTCGACATGGCCAAGCTCGGCCTGCCGATCCAGTGCGTGATCGAACTGCGCCTGAACCAGCACGGCAACCAGAAAGCCTACGACGACCTGATCAAAATCCCGCAATTGACCGAATGCCATCGGGTGACGGGTGACCCATGCGTGATCATGCAAGCGGCTGTGGGCTCGATGCCGGAGCTGGAAGAACTGATCAACCGGATCGCAACGTTCGGGTTCAGCAAGACGTCGATTGTGTTGTCCAGCGCCATCGAGAAGCGGGTGCCGTTGGGGCATATCGAAGGTAATGGCAAATAGCTTTCTGTAGGACTGTAGGACCGTAGGAGCTGTCGAGTGAAACGAGGCTGCGATCTCTTGATCTTGATCTTTAAAATCAAAGTCAAAAGATCGCAGCCTCGTTTCACTCGGCAGCTCCTACAGGGATTTGCGATGTATTCAGAATCCGCGATAGCGCTTGAGGTGTTCGTTCACCTTCGCCGCCGGCACTTTCTGCAATTTGCACAACAAGTCATGGGACAGCTCGCGCAAGCCATGCTTGTGCCGCAACTCCTCGGCCAGGTGCGCCGTCAGGTTGGCGGCCATCTCGGCATCGGCCATGGCCCGGTGGGCCTTGCCGGTGTGGGGCAGGTTGGCGAATGTGGTGAGGGTGCCGAGCTTGTGGTTCGGCGCGGCGGGCATCAGCCGGCGGGCCAGTAGCAGCGAGCAGGCAAAGTTCTGCAAGCGGGTGCGTTTGATTCGCCCCAGTTCGAAGTCCCAGAACTTCTGGTCGAATGCGGCGTTGTGCGCCAGCAGTGGCGTGGTGCCGACGAATTCATTCACTTCGTTCATCACCTGCTCCGCCGACGGCGCCGTACGCAGCATGGCGTTGCTGATGCCGGTGAGTTGCTCGATGAAGGCCGGGACGCGCACACCGGCGTTCATCAGGCTTTGGTAACGCTCGACGATGCGCCCCTGTTCAAGGATCACCACGGCAATTTCCGTGGCCCGGCAGCTGCTGCTCGGGGAGATCCCGGTGGTTTCGAAGTCGATGACTGCTATGCGTTCCAAACCTGGTTCAACTCCGTAAAAATCAATTCTTGAGCAACAACGCGCCTTCGATCGGCACGTAACGGCTGGCGGCGCGGATCAGCGAGTTCGCCGTCAGGCCCGGCACGCCGTAGGCCACCGCCTGCACCCCGTGCTTGCTGATGATGCGTTCCAGCAGCATGTCGAAATCACCATCGCCGGAGGCCAGGACGATTTCATCGACATGGTCGGCGGCATCCATGATGTCGAGAGTAATGCCCACGTCCCAGTCGCCCTTGGCCGAACCATCGCTGCGCTGGATGTACGGCTTGAGCTTCACGGTGAAACCGAGGTTGCGCAGGATCTGCTGGAACTGCTGCTGTTTGCTGTCGCCACGGTCGATGGCGTAGGCGTAGGCTTCGACGATCTCGCCCTGTTTGCTGATGTCAGCCCACAGTGCGGCGTAGTTGAAGTGGCAACCATAAGCCTGACGCACGGTGTAGTAGAGGTTCTGGACATCGGCGAACACTGCGATTTTTTTCACCGGCTTTCCTCAAGGCTGAATCAGGCACCAGGCCCGAAAGGTCGCCCAGTATGCCAGCCCAAAGGATTGTTCCGCGAATAATCAGCTATGTGGCAAGGGAGCAAGCTCCCTTGCCACATATGTGTCAGACGAAGGAATCGTCGTCGCCGCCGAAGAACGATGAGTTGTCATCGCTGTAGTCGGCGTCGCTGAACCCGCCCTGATCGTTGCCGTAGGAGTCGTTACCGGCCATGCGCTGGTCATCGCCCCAGCCATTGTTGCCCTGGTCATTGACCTGGGCCGGCTCTTCCTTGATGACTTCGACGACTTCCGGTTGCTGATTGTGATGGAACAGGCTGCTGATGCCTTGCGCCAGCATCACGCCACCCGCCACGCCGGCGGCGGTTTTCAGCGCACCACCGAGGAAACTGCTGCCGGCCGCTGCCGGAGCCTGCTGTTGCGGCGCATAGCCTTGCTGTGGAAAGTTCTGCTGTGGGGCACCGAAGTTCTGCTGTGGCGGTTGCGAACCGAACGACGAGCGCCCCGGCTCACGCCAACCACCACTCGATGGCGGCGCGCTCTGGGTCGGTGCCGGTTGTGGATCACGGGAAGCGCCACCAAAAATACTCGACAAAAAGCCACCGCTACTCGGAGCCGGAGCCGGGGTTGCCTGAGCCTTGACCTGTTGCAATTCGGCCTGCAACTGCTGGACTTGCCGGGTCAGTTGCTGGTTCTGCTCGTCGAGGCTCTTGATCGCCGCCTCTTGCACCAGAATCGCCTGGGTCATGAAATAACCTGCCGCCGGCTGGCGCGTCAGGTGTTCCTTGATCCGCGCCTCGGCCTGGGCGTCGCGCGGGGCTGAGTCCGTTTCGGCCTGTTGCAGCCGGGAAAACAGTCCATCGATCAGGGTTTGTTCTTCGCTGTTCATGGCGACCTCGTAGATTGCCGGGGGAAATCGTTGCCCTTTTCCACTGAGGATAAGGTGCTCGACCTTAATGGAGGCTGAAACAAGATGTTTCAATGACCTTTACCGAACGTTTACGTTTGCGTCCCCGAGCACTTGATCGGTTAAAGTGAGCGACTGCTTCCAACCTGCGATACCCACTGATGAATCCGTTAGATGTCCTGCGTGACTCGCTGTATTTCTTCAAGCGCAATCTTGGCCAGATCGTGCAGCTGTGCCTGCCGCTGGTGATGCTTGAGGCGCTGCTGCAACAAGTGGTCGACCACTCCACGGAGCCGGACAGTTTCCCCGGCATCAGCGTGATCGTCGGCTTGCTGGTGTACCCGCTGTACACCGCCGCGCTGATTCTGTTTCTCGACGCCCGCAGCCGCGGCGAGTCGCCGCGCAACCGCGACCTGCTGGCGACGGCGGCGAGCCTGTGGCCACGCTTCGCCCTGCTGACGGCGCTCAATACCGTGCTGATTCTGCTAGGCCTGTCACTGTACTTCCTGCCGGGTATCTACCTGATGGTGACCCTGGCGTTTGGCGAATACCTGCTGGTGTTGCGCGGCCTGGCGCCACTGGCGGCCATGAAGGAAAGCCTGCGCATGACCCGCGGCCATTTTCTGCGCATCCTGCTGTGCATCCTGAGTGTGATGGGGCCGTTGTGGCTGCTCAAGGGGGCCACCCTGGCGGTGTATCCGGAACCGCAAAACCCGGTGATCTCGCTGCTTATCGACAGCGCCCACAGTTTCCTGCAGCTGTTTACCAGCGTGGTGCTGTTCCGTCTGTTCATGCTGATCAACCCGTTGACTGAAAGAAATGACAGCTCGCTCTGACCTTGGGCGCGACCATCGCTCTCGGGTATGCTCGGGAACAATTTTGTAACGCCAATAAGCCGAGCCATGACCCGTCTACTGCGCTACACCCTGCTGGGCCTGCTGATCGTGATCGGCCTGATCGCCGTGATGATCTACAGCCTGACCTGGCGCCCCGACGCCAAAGAAGTTTTGCCAGTCAGTTGCAACGCCCAGGCACCCACCCTGGTCCCCGGGCAGGCGTTGAAGGTGATGACCTGGAACGTCCAGTACCTTGCCGGCAAGCGTTACGTGTTCTGGAATGACCTGGCCGCCGGTACCGACGAACGTCCCACAGCGGAAGACATGGCTTTCAGCCTCGACGAAGTGGCGCGGGTGATTCGCGACGAACAGCCGGACATCGTGCTGTTGCAGGAACTGGACGACGGCGCCAAGGCCAGCGATTACCAGCACCAGTTCAAACTGCTGCAAGAACGGCTCACCGACTTGTATCCCTGTGGCACCAGCGCGTTCGACTGGAAGGCCGACTTCGTGCCGAACACGCACATTTTCGGCAGTGTCGGCCGGCAACTGGCGACCCTGAGCCGTTACCAGATCGAACATGCCGAACGGCTGCAACTGCCCATCGCCTCGGGAAATCCGGTCAGCAGCCAATTCAAACCCAAAGACGCCTTGCTGGTGAGCTACTTGCCGTTGAGTGATGGCGGACAAATAACGGTGCTCAATACCCATCTGGACCGCGCCACCCAAGCTGACAATACCTTGCAAAACCAGGTGACCGCCGTGGCCAGGGCCCTCGATAAACTCGAAAGCCGTGGCACGCCGTGGCTGATCGGTGGGGACTTCAACCTGTTACCGCTGGGCCAGTATCGGCGCCTGTCCGATGCGCAACGCGCACCCTACTCCGCCGACAGCCCGCTACACCTGCTGTGGGACAAGTACCCGATGATCCCGAGCAACAACGAAGCCAGTGGTATCGACCGCGAACGCTGGCTGACCCATTACCCGAACGATCCCGGGCTGAACGGACCGGACCGGACCGTCGACTACCTGTTCTACAGCCCGCGGATCAAACGGGTGGAGGCGATGGTGCGGCAGGACGATACGTTGCGCATCTCCGATCACCTGCCGGTGATTGCGCGGTTCCTGTTGCCGGTTGCGCCCTGATTCCGAATCAACACAAAACCTTGTAGGAGCTGGCTTGCCAGCGAAGAGGCCAGTACATCCAACATCAATGTCGTTTATTGCACCGCTTTCGCTGGCAAGCCAGCTCCTACAGGGGTGTGCATTGGCGACTTAATGCACCTCCTCCAGATCATCATGCAGCAGCCCGAAGATCTCGCGTTTCATCTCGATGAACGAGCGCTCCATGACCATGTCCAGGTTACGTGGACGCTCGATCGGCACGTCCAGAATCTGCTTGATCCGCCCCGGCCTGGCGCCCATCACATACACACGGTCGCCCAGCAGAATCGCCTCGTCGATGTCGTGGGTCACGAACAACACCGTCTTCTTGCTGTTGCCCCACACCCGCAGCAACAACTGCTGCATTTGCAGGCGCGTCTGGCTGTCGAGGGCGCCGAAGGGTTCGTCCATCAGCAGGATCTGCGGGTCGTTCGCCAGCGCCCGGGCAATCGCCACGCGTTGCATCATCCCGCCAGACAGCTGCTTGGCGTAGTTGTCGGCAAAGCCGCTCAGGCCCACCTCATTGACGTAGTAATCGACGATGTCCTTGCGTTGCGCCGCTGGCATGCCGCGCCGCTTGAGGCCGAACTCGACGTTCTGGCGCACCGTCAGCCACGGGAACAACGTGTAGCTCTGGAACACCATGCCGCGATCCGCACCGGGGCCTTCCACCTGTTGGCCGCCGACGTAAATCTCGCCTGATGTCGGTTCGGCCAGGCCGGCGGTGAGGTATAGCAGGCTCGACTTCCCGCAGCCCGAAGGCCCCACCAGTACCGCGAATTGCTGGTCCGGCACCTCGAACGACACTTCCTCCAACGCGGTAAAGGTACCGCCATCGGGTTTCTTGTAACGCAGGCTGACCTTGTCCACTTGCAGCCGAGGGGCGTTCACCGGGGCAGCCTGAGGGGCAACAAAACGATGAGTGGCGGCGGTTACTGAGCCCATGCGGTGATCCTCAGACGTAGGAAACGGAACAGTTGATCGGTGACCAGGCCCAGCAGGCCGATGATCGCGATGGCCAGGAAAATCACATCCACCTGAAAGCCACGCATGGCCTTGAGGCTCAGGTAACCCAGGCCACTGGAAGCGGCGACCAGTTCAGCCACCACCAGGTAAGTCCAGGCCCAGCCCATGGTCACCCGCAAGGTGTCGAGCACGCCCGGCAGGGACGCCGGGGCGATCACATGCAGCACCGCGTCACGACGGTTCGAACCGAGGGTATAGGAGGCATTGATCAGGTCCTTGGAGATGCCTTTGGACACGTCCGCGATCATCACCAGTTGCTGGAAGAACACGCCGAAGATGATCACCGACACCCGCTGCTCCAGACCGATGCCGATCCACAGGATGAACAGCGGCACGAACGAGGTCACCGGTAGGTAGCGAATGAAATTCACCAGTGGCTCAAGGAACGCCTGGACGATGCGGAAGCTGCCCATCAGCAGTCCCAGCGGTACCGCCACCAGGGACGACACGATGAAACCGACCATCACCACTTCGACACTGGCCCACACATGCTGGCCGAGGGTGCCGTCGCGCCCCAGGCGCACGGCGGCCTCGACCACCGCGCCCGGCGTCGGCAGGAACATGCCCGGCACCACGCCACCGTAGGACAAGCCGGCCCACAGGCCGACCAACAGCACCCAGGCAAGACCGCTCGCGCTCCAGATCACCGAGACCGGCAAACCGGTCTTGGGCGTGATGCAGCGGCTCAGCCATGAATTGCGCTTGAACATGCAGCCTCCTAGAGCGGGGTGACGAAGCGGTTGTCGATCAGGTCGTCATTGCTGACGTTGTAGGGCTTGCCTTGCAGCTCGCTGGCGGTCTCGTTGGCCAGCTTGATCAGCGGCGCGCTGTCACCCGGCTTGCCCGGTGCGCCCAGAAGTTTTTCGCTCATGGCCTGATCGTAGAAGCGCACGCCCTGGGCGGCGGCTTCCAGCTCCTTCGGATCGGCCAGGTAACCGCCAACGCCCTTGGCCATGATTTTGTAGGCTTCCTGTGGATGATCCTTGGTGTACTGCACGGCTTTATACAAACCGGCCACCAGTGCCTTGACGTCTTCCGGCTGCTTTTCGATCACGGTGCAGTTCAGTGCAACAACGTCGACGATCACCCCCGGTGTGCTGCTGCTGTCGATCAGCACCTTGCCCTGCTGCTTGTCGCGAACCATCGACAGGTGAGGTTCCCAAGTCACGGCAGCCGGTACGCGACCGGCGATGAACGCGGTGGCGGCGTCGTCGGCCGTCATGTTCTGCACAGTGATGTCGCTCATTTTCATGCCGTTCTTTTTCAACAGATACGACAACCAGAATTGCGAAGTCGAACCTTCGTTTACTGCCACGGCCTGGCCCTTGAGCTCCTGCAGGCTCTTGACGTCCTTGCCCACCAGCACGCCGTCGCCACCATGGCTGTCATCAAGTGCGGCCACAGCCTTGAAGCAGAATTGCGGACGGTACTTGAGCACCTCGTCGATGGTCGACGCCGAGCCGGACAACTCGCCGGAAGCTTGTGCGGCCATGTACATCGCCGCTTCTTCGACCACCGGCAACTCGACGGTCAAACCGTTTTCCTTGAAGTAGCCAAGGTCCTGGGCCAGGTACAGGGTGCCGTAGCCGACCCAGGTGGTATGACCGATGGACAGGGTGCCGGCCTGGGCGCTGGTGGCGACCGTCGCGGCGATGGCGGTGACCGCCAGTGGATGGGCAACGCGCGTAAGCAAGGACTTGATCATGGAGCACTCCCAAAGCTGTTGATTTAGTTTTGTCATGGGCAGTACGGCGAGCCCTGAATCGGCTGCAACCTGTGGTCTCTCGGGGACCCTTCGGCGGGCAGCATTCGGCGGGCTGGCGAGATCGATGTTGGCCCAAGGGCGGGATTAGGAAAATGAGGAAATATGTGGATGCGAACGATGAAAAAACTCGTTAGCGCGCACCGCGAAAGGGCGCTGTGGGCGGGGATGCCCGAGGTGGGTGCAAGGCGGTAAAAATGTGTTGAATCGGCCATAGCATTCGCGAGCAAGCCCGCTCCCACAGGGGTTCCAGGTTGACCACAACATTGGGATCAACTCAGTTCCATGTGGGAGCGAGCTTGCTCGCGATAAGGTCCGCAGGACCTTCCAGCAAGATCAGAGCCGGCCGTATTCCTGCGCCGTACGATCCAGCGCTTTCAGGGTCTTGCTGATCAGCTCATCAATCTCTTCACGGCTGGCAATCAACGCCGGCGCCATGATCATCCGGCCCAAGGTCGAGCGAATGATCACCCCCTCCTCGAAACCAATGGTGCGGCAGCGCCAGGCGATGTCGTTCTCGTTGGCAAAGCGCTTGCGGCTGGTTTTGTCTTCAGCCAGTTGCAGCGCCGCGACCATGCCCGTGCCCTGGATATCGCCCACCAGCGGGTGCTTGCCGAACACTTCGCGCAGGCACTGTTGCAGGTACGGACCAATGTCATCCTTGACCCGCGTCACCACGCCTTCATCGCGCAGGGCCTTGAGGTTGGCAATCGCCACCGCCGCCGCCACCGGGTGCCCGGAATAGGTCAGGCCGTGGGCAAACACGCCGCCCTGCTCCACCAGCACCGAGGCCATTTTTTTCGACAGGATCAAGCCGCCCATGGGGATGTAGCCCGAGGTCAGGCCCTTGGCGATGGACAGGGTGTCCGGCTCGAAACCGAAGTACTCGTGAGCGAACCATTCGCCGGTACGACCGAAGCCGCCGATCACTTCATCGGCGCACAGCAGCACGTCGTATTTGCGGCAAATGCGCTGGATTTCCGGCCAGTAGCTTTCCGGCGGGAAGATCATGCCGCCAGCGCCCTGGAACGGTTCGGCGATAAAGCCAGCGACCTTGTCCGCCCCCAGTTCGAGAATCTTCGCTTCCAGTTGCTGTGCCGCACGCAGACCGAATTCGGCCGGCGTCAGGTTGCCCTCGTGAGCGAAGAAGTACGGCTCGTCGATGTGCTCGATGTCCGGAATCATGCCGCCCATTTCGTGCATGAATTTCATGCCGCCGAGCGCCGTCGCGGCCAGGGTCGAACCGTGGTAACCGTTCCAGCGGCCAATCATGATTTTCTTCTCGGGCTTGCCGAGCACCTGCCAGTAACGACGCACCGTGCGGATCAACACCTCGTTGGCTTCAGAGCCGGAGTTAGTGTAGATCGCGTGGCTGTAGTGACCCGGCAGCAGGCTGAACAGCAGCTCGGACAGCTCGATCACCTGCGGGTGGGTGGTGTGGAAAAACATGTTGTAGTACGGCAGCTGCTCCAGTTGCTGGCTCGCCGCGAGGGCCAGGTCCTTGCGCCCGTAACCGAGGTTGGTGCACCACAACCCGGACATGCCGTCGAGGTAACGCCGGCCATCGTTGTCCCACAGGTGCAGGCGCTCGCCACGGACCATCACCCGTGGCCCCTCGTCATTGAGGGCTTTCTGATCGACGAACGCATGGATGTGGTGCGCAGCGTCGGCGGCCTGGTAGTCGCGGGTTTCACGTGGTGTGGTCATCGCCAGTTCTCCGTTTTGTTATCAGCGCAATTGAAACCAGGTGGTCTTCAACTGGGTGTATTTATCGAATGAATGCAGGGACAGGTCGCGGCCGAAACCCGACTGCTTGCCGCCGCCAAAAGGCACGGTCACGTCAAGTGCATCAACGCTGTTGACCGACACCGTACCGGCCCGCAATTGTCGGGCCACACGATGGGCGCGATTGAGGTCGTCGGTCCACAGTGAAGCTGCCAGCCCGTAGACGCTGTCGTTGGCCAAGTGCAAGGCATGGGCCTCGTCGTCGAACGCCGTGACGGCCAGCACCGGGCCGAACACTTCATCGCGAAACAGCGGCATGTCCGGGGTCACGCCGGTAAAAATCGTCGGCTGAATGAAGTTGTCCGAGCCGTTGAAGATCGACTGCCGACCGCCACAAACCTTGGTCGCGCCTTGCTGCTCGGCCTGCTGGATGAATTTCATGATGCGCGCGGTCTGACGGCTGTCGACGATGGCCCCGGCGGCGCTCGACGGGTGCAGCGGATCGCCGGGCTGCCAGCGTTCGGCCTGGGCCTTGAGGCGTTCGACGAACTCGTCATGAATCGAACGCTGCACCAGCAACCGCGAGTTGGCCGAACAGACTTCGCCCTGATTGAAGAAGATGCCGAACGCGGCTTTCTCGGCCGCCAGATCCAGGTCCTGGCAATCGGCGAACACCAGGTTCGCGCTCTTGCCGCCGCACTCCAGCCACACTTGCTTGAGGTTCGACTGGGCCGAGTACTGCATGAAATACTTGCCGACTTCGGTGGAACCGGTGAACACCAGGCAATCGACGTCCGGGTGCAGGCCGAGGGCCTTGCCGGTCTGCTCGCCAAGGCCCGGCAGCACGTTCAACACACCCGCTGGTACACCGGCTTCCAGCGCCAGCTCCGCCAGGCGCAGGGCAGAAAAAGGCGACTGCTCGGCCGGTTTGAGGATTACCGAGTTACCGGCGGCCAGGGCCGGGGCGAGTTTCCACGCAGCCATGTCCAGGGGGAAATTCCACGGCACCACGGCCGCCACTACGCCCAGGGCTTCACGGGTGATGGTCGCCAGCACGTTCTGCGCACTCGGCGCGACCTGATCGTAGAGTTTGTCGAGGCTTTCGGCGTACCAGCGGAACACTCCAGCGGCACCCGGCACGTCGATGTTGTAGGCATCGGCGACAGGTTTGCCCATGTTCAGCGAATCGAGCAGTGCCAGCTCTTCACGGTTTTCGAGAATCAAGTCGGCCAGGCGCAACAGCACTTGCTTGCGTTCGGTCGGTGAGCGCGCCGCCCAGGTACCCGCCTCGAAGACCTGCCGCGCATTACGCACCGCCGCGTTCACGTCTTCCTCGCCACATGCCGCGACATTTGCCAGGCATTGACCGGTGGCGGGGTTGATCGCGGCGAAAGTCTGCCCCGACTGCGCCCCACGGTGCTGGCCGTCGATCACGGCATGGTCGGGAAACCGCAGGGATGCGACTTTGCGTTGCCAATACTCAAGCTCGAACACGTTCAGATGCTCCAGAGGACATTCTTGTGTATTGGATAGTCGCTCAGGCCCAAGCGGTGGAAAACCAGTAAAAATGTGTTCGCAGGCCAAGAAAAAACTACGTAGCCAATCTCCCTTCTGGCGCAGCATGTGGTTATTGTTCAATCACAACAAATCGCTGCCCGAGCGGATAGGGGTGGCGCGCAAATTGCCAGGATGCCTGATCTGTTCTCCCCCCGAGGTTTGCTGTGGCTGCCTACAATCTGCGTCAATTGAAATACTTCATCACCACCGTCGAATGCGGCAGCGTCGCCGAGGCCTCGCGCAAGCTGTACATCGCACAGCCTTCGATCTCCACGGCCATCAAAGGGCTGGAAGACAGTTTCGGTGTGCAACTGCTGATCCGCCATCACGCCCAGGGCGTGTCGTTGACCCCCAGCGGTGCCCGCTTTTACCGCAAGGCCCAGGAGCTGCTGCGCATGGCCAAGGAGTTCGAGCAGAACGCCCTGGCCGACAACGACGTGGTGTCCGGGCAGATCGATATCGGCTGTTTCGAAACCGTCGCACCGCTGTACCTGCCGCAATTGATCGCCGGGTTTTCGGCGTTGTACCCGGGGGTGGAAATCCGCATCCGCGACGGCGAGCAACAAGAGCTGGTGCAGGGCCTGACTTCCGGTGCTTTCGATCTGGCGATCCTCTACGAGCACGACCTCGACGGCACCATCGCAACCGAACCCTTGATGCCGGCGCAACGGCCTTACGCATTGCTGCCGGCGGATCACCGCTTTGCCCAGCAGGCGCAGGTGTCGCTGCGGGACCTGTGCCTGGAGCCGATGATTCTTCTGGACGTGCAGCCGAGCCGAACCTACTTCGTCAGCCTGTTCGATGAGCTGGGCCTGACCCCACGCATCGCCTTCAGCTCGCCATCGATCGAGATGGTGCGCGGCATGGTGGGACAGGGTTTTGGGTTCTCGATCCTGGTGACCAAACCGCATTCGGAGTGCACCTACGACGGGCAGAAAGTAGTGTGCGTGGACATCGCTGAAGAGGTCACCGGTTCGGGGCTGGTGGCGGCATGGCTCAAGCGCGGGCAACTGACCAAACCGGCGCAGTTGTTCGCTGACTATTGCCGCGAACAGCTGACCGCAAAATCCGAAAGCTCAACGCCGTCCGTGTAGGAGCTGCCGCAGGCTGCGATMTTTTGACGTTKATTTTTTAAGATCAAAAGATCGCAGCCTGCGGCAGCTCCTACGTAATCGCGATGCGACTACTTACGCGGCTTGATCCGCGCAGTCGCCTCCGCCACCAGCGGATCATCCGGCCAGTAATGTTTCGGATAACGTCCCTTCAAATCCTTCTTCACCTCCGCATAGGTGCTGCGCCAGAAGTTCGCCAGATCCTGCGTCACCTGCACCGGCCGCCGCGCCGGGGACAGCAGATGCAGCTTGACCACCTGCCGGCCACCAGCGATGCGCGGGGTCTCGGCCAGGCCAAACAACTCCTGCAAACGCACCGCCAGAATCGGCGGCTGTTCGCTGTAGTCCAGACGAATCGACGAGCCCGACGGCACGTTCAAATGATGCGGCGCCAGCTCGTCCAGCCGTTGCGGCAATGGCCACGGCAACAGATTGTGGACGATGCTCGACAGGTCGAGATTGGCGAAGTGACTGAGCCGGGAAACCTTGCCCAGATACGGCATCAGCCAGTTCTCCAGACTCTTGAGCAACGCCGTGTCGCTGACATCCGGCCACTCGCTGTCACCCTTTCCGGCGAGGTCCAGTTGCCGCAACAACGCCACCCGCGCCTGCCACTGACGCAGCTCCGGGGTCCACGGTAATAGCTCCAGGCCTTTGCGCCGCACCAGGTTCACCAGCGCCTGACTGCGGGCGGTTTCGTCGAGGCCCGTGAGTGGCTCGCGACTGAGGATCAGTTCACCGACCTTGCGCTGACGCTCGGCCCGCAGCACGCCTTCACGCTCATCCCAATCCAGTTGATCGACGCAGCGCACCTGCTCTGCCAGCACTGAATCGAACAGCGCCGGATCGAAGTCCGTCGCCAGGTAAATCCGCTCCTCACGCTGGCCCTGGCGACTGCCCAGATCGGCGATCACCAGCCACGGCTGCTTCATCAGACTGTCGGCCTCGGCGAACAGTGCGGCACGGCCGTTGGCCAAACGATACTCAGCGCCACCGGCACGTCGCTGTTGGGCGACACGGTCGGGATAGGCCAGCGCCAGCAACGCGCCGAGCCAGCGCGGATGATCCGGATCGCTGACCGGCTCCGAGGCTTTGCCGCGCAGGTAACCACGATACTGCCGCGCCAGTTGCCGTGCGCGCTGCACGCCCCCCTGAGCACCGCGTGCGGCGCGCTCTTCGCCAGACAGCAGTACCAGTCGGCTGTGCAAGTCCGCCCCGCCGCCACGCAAGATATCGCGCTCGCCGAGCAGCGCCGCGACATCGCAGGCCATGTCCGCCAGACCCAGTGCCTGGCCACGCAACAGCAAATGCGCGATACGCGGATGCGCCGGCAGTTCGGCCATGGCCTGACCGTGGCGGGTCAATGCGTCCCCCTCCAGAGCTCCCAGGCGTTCGAGCAGGTCCTGAGCCTGTGCATAAGCGGCGGCCGGCGGCACGTCGAGCCACACCAGTTGCCCGGGCGTCACGCCCCAACGTCCCAGTTGCAAGGCCAGCCCGGCGAGGTCCGCCGAAAGGATTTCCGCACTGCCATAGGCCGCCAGTTGCTCGTGTTGGTCCTGGGACCACAAGCGATAACACACGCCCGGTTCCAGTCGCCCGGCCCGGCCCGCGCGCTGGGTGGCGCTGGCTTTGGAAATGCGCTGGGTGTCGAGGCGGGTCATGCCGCTGCCGGGGTCGAAACGCGGCACCCGTGCCAGCCCGGCATCGATCACCACGCGTACGCCGTTGATGGTCAAACTGGTTTCGGCGATATTGGTGGCCAGCACCACTTTGCGTTTGCCCGCCGGTGCCGGATCGATCGCGGCCCGCTGCGCGGCGAGGTCCAGTTCACCGTGCAATGGGCACAGTAGAACCTGAGTATTTTCGCCCAAGGCATCCGCCAGTTGCTGATGCACGCGGCGGATTTCCGCCTGCCCCGGCAGGAACACCAGCACGCTGCCGGTCTCGTCGTTCAAGGCTTCGAGGATGGTCTGCACCAGACGCGGCTCGATGAATTCACCAGACTGGAACGGCCGGCCCCAGCGCATCGCCACCGGGTACATGCGCCCTTCGCTGCGCAGGATCGGCGCGTCGTCGAGCAACCCGGCCAAGCGTTCGCCTTCAAGCGTGGCGGACATCAAGAGGATTTTCAGCGGCTGATCGTCACGGAACAGTTCGCGGCCATTGAGGCTCAAGGCCAGCGCCAGATCAGCGTCGAGACTGCGCTCGTGAAATTCGTCGAAGATCAGCAGGCCCACGCCTTCCAGTGCCGGGTCGTCCTGCAGGCGCCGGGTGAGGATGCCTTCGGTGACCACTTCGATACGAGTGTTGGGGCCGACCTTGCTGTCGAGCCGAATGCGATAACCCACGGTCTCGCCGACCTTCTCCCCCAGCTCACTGGCCAGCCGTTCCGCCGCTGCACGCGCGGCCAACCGGCGGGGTTCGAGCATCAGGATGGTCTGCCCGGCCAGCCACGGCTCGTTGAGCAAGGCCAAAGGTACGCGGGTAGTTTTACCGGCGCCGGGCGGCGCTTCGAGCACGGCTTCGTTGCGTGTAGCGAGGGCTTCACGCAGGGCGGGTAAAACTTCATCGATCGGCAAAGAAATCATGCTGGCTCCAAAACAGAGGGCCGAGTATAACGGCGAACTGTCAGGCGTTCGTCAGGGTCTTAATTCATACCGACGACGTTTCGTTTTGAGATTACCCAGGAGATTTCATATGCGTGCTCCCTTTCGCCTGATTGGCGGTGTTCTGGTCGCAACCTTGCTGACTCAAGTGACAGCCTGCGGTTCGATTTTCTACCCCGATCGCCGCGGCCAGATCGAAGGCAAGATCGACCCGGCCATCGCCGCGCTCGACGCCGTTGGCCTGCTGTTCTACATCATCCCCGGCCTGATCGCGTTTGCCGTGGACTTCGCCACTGGCGCGATTTATTTCGAGCCGGGCAAGACCGCCCAGGTCGATCCACAAAAACTCAAGGACGCCATCGGTCCCGACGGCAAGGTCGATAACCGCAAGTTGCAGACTATTCTGGAAAGCGAACTGGGCCGCAGCTTCCCGCTGGACGATCCACGCCTGATCCAGAGCAAGGGCAGCGCCCAACAACTGGCGATGTTCGGCCTGCAACCAGCCGCGTAGTCCCTGCGCGCCAAAGGAATCCTCAAGGAACGATGGCCACTATGACCTCCAGCTCCGAACACGCCCGCCTGCTGCGGCTGGCGACCCGTGCCTCGGTGGCGGTGGCGTGCACCTTGATCGTCGCCAAAGGCATCGCCTGGTGGCTGAGCGGCTCGGTGAGCATGCTCGCCGGGCTCACCGACTCGGCACTCGACGGCGTCACGTCATTGCTCAACCTGCTGGCGGTGTATTACGCCCTGCGCCCCGCCGACAATGATCATCGCTACGGGCACGGCAAGGCTGAGTCATTGGCAGGCATGGCCCAGGCGCTGTTCATTGGCGGCAGTGCGGTACTGATTGCGTTGCATGCCTATGATCGGCTGAAACACCCCGAACCGGTCGGCGCGCCGTGGATCAGCATCGGTGTGATTGTGTTCTCGCTCGCCCTGACCCTGGCCTTGCTGATGTTGCAACATCGGGTGGTCAAGGCAACCGGCTCCAACGCCGTGCGTGCCGACTCGCTGCATTACCGTTCGGACATATTGCTCAACGGCAGCATTCTGCTGGCGCTGGTACTGGCCGGGTTTGGCTGGGATCAGGTCGATGCCTGGTTTGGTCTGGGCATCGCCGCTTATATCTTTTGGAGCGCGGTGCAGATCGCCCGGGAGAGTTTTGCGGTGTTGATGGATGAAGAACTGCCGCCGGATGTCAGCCAGCACATGCTGGAATTGGCGTGCAGCGTGCCCGGTGTGTTGGGTGCGCATGACTTGCGTACGCGGATCTCCGGCAACCAGTGGTTTGTGCAGTTGCATCTGGAGTTGCCGGGGGAACTGACGTTGTCAGTCGCCCACGGCATCAGCGATCAGGCGGCCGCAGCCATTCACAGCGCCTACCCGCGCGCCGAAGTGCTGGTGCACGCCGACCCGCGGGAAGTGGTGAAAGCCGCCCGGGCTCAGTAATTCACCTGATAACCGCGACTGCTCAGGCAGTTGCCCTGAGCCTGTCGGTAGGCTTGCACCACCGCCGGGTCTGGCTGGTAGGTGGCGGTTCGTGGATCGAAACCACTCTGCTGCACCGCGTATTGATAGCACTCGTAACCATCCCGACTGACCTGCTCCGGCGACTGCCCGTTGGCTGGATATGCCTCCACGTCATAACCATTGTTGCCGGCGGGTGGTTGCGATTGGCCAACCGGCGGCTCGACCACGACGTAGTCCTGAGTGCTTTCCTGATAGGCGTAGTAGGAGCCCGCCGCGAGGAACAGCAGCGCCCCGCCGATCCACAACTGCTGGGCGTAATCGGGCAGGTATCTGACTCGAATCCCGCGCGGTGGCTCTACCACCTCATAACGCGGGCCTAGCGGGCGATACCAGTAGCCACCGGAATAGTAGTAATCCATGCCACGGTAAGGCACGCGGAAGTTACGCTCGGGGAAGCGGTCGATCACCTGGCCGGGGCGATACCTGGGGCCTGCCCCCCAGCCGTTACCATGGCCACTCGGGCGCCCCTGCCAGTGATTGTCATTGGACGGTGCGCCTGTGTAGCCATTCCAGTGCTGGTTGTAATCGTTGCGACGCGGCTGATCCTGGTAGTAACCGCGCTGCGGCGGCTGGGTCTGGTGCACGGTGTCGGGGCGGGGCTGGATCGGCATGTCAGTGGCCGGCGCCTGCGGCGGTGGAGGCGGCGAGCGAACCCGGCTGTTGAAGTCCGGCGCTGGACGGTTCTGCCACTGACCATTGTTCTGATGTTGATTCTGGCCGTTGTGCTCGGACTGGCGGTTGTCATTGTTCTGCGCGCGGGGCTGATTCTGCTGCTGGCCGTTTTGCGGGTGCGGCTGGTTGTTGCCACCCTGGCCCTGGTTATCACCCTGATGCCCCCCCTGGCCATGTTGCCCGCCGTCATGGCCACGGTTTTGCTGCTCATCGGCCATCGTTTGCGCAGTGACACTGACACACAGCAAACCAACACCGGCCAAACGCCAGAAACGCGATTTCATGCTTTTCCTCATTAAGAGTCAGGGCCTGTACGTAAGACTGGGAAAGCACCGACCGGTTCTGCAACAGGTTATCAGTCACGCAACTTATTTATTGAGGGTCGGGGGGCAAATTCCACACGCAAGAAAAAGGGGAGACCCGTCGGCCTCCCCTTAGAGAACTTCGTCCTGGCTCGACGCTTGTGGCGCCGGCTCACCTCACGCCGTCTTCTGGACAGTGTGTAGCTCGGGGGCCGGCACATCCCCGGTGGGGGTGGCGACCGCGGCGGGCCTGATTCGGCGAGCCGCACTGGACTGTTTGTCCGAGCAGTGATTCTGGTGATAAGAATAGGCCGGGAGCACCGGCAGAGGATTGCGAAGATTGCTGAATTAAACATCACTTGCGCAATTTTTAACCCCTGACACATAATCCTCAGCAATAGTTACGACAAAGGACCGTTTGATGAGCAAGCTCGACCGTTACGACCTGAGTATTTTGGCGGA
Source organism: Pseudomonas sp. P4_B3 (assembly GCF_056402295.1). Classification (NCBI taxonomy): domain Bacteria; kingdom Pseudomonadati; phylum Pseudomonadota; class Gammaproteobacteria; order Pseudomonadales; family Pseudomonadaceae; genus Pseudomonas; species Pseudomonas sp. P4_B3. Next base: position 140,032 of record NZ_JBFUHR010000008.1, on the reverse strand, counting down.
ATTGCAGCGCGACGCACGCATCTCCAACCAGGAGCTGGCCGAGCGCATCGGCCTGTCGCCTTCGCCGTGCTCGCGGCGGGTCAAGCAACTGGAAGACGACGGCTACATTTCCCGCCAGGTCGCCCTGCTCGACCGCAAAATGCTCGGCCTGAGCCTGACGGCCTATGTGCTGATCGGCATGGACCGTCACACGCCGGAGCGTTTCGAGAATTTCGAAGCGGCCATCCGCACCCTGCCTCAAGTGCTTGAATGCAGCCTGGTGACCGGGATGGATGCCGACTATCAACTCAAGGTCGTGGTGCCGGACATGGATCACTACCAGAAACTGCTGCTGGGGCATCTGACGCGGATTGAAGGGGTGACCAGTGTGCGTTCGAGCTTTGTGCTGAATCAGGTTTTGAACAGCACCGAACTGCCTTTGACTCATCTGCGTAGCTGATGGACTTTCGCAGGAGCTGGTAGGAGCTGTCGAGTGAAACGAGGCTGCGATCTTTTGATCGTCCATAAGAAGCAACATCAAAAGATCGCAGCCTTCGGCAGCTCCTACAAGAGCAGGCCGGGCGACGAATGACTGCGACACACCGACGCAGGTCAATACAGCGCGAACCCGCGCAGGCGTATACTCCCCGCGCCCTTTTAGCCTCGCCCGCGCCGGAGATGTTCGATGGACCCTGCAGTTTTCGAAGAGTGGATGATGACCGGTCTGGTCAGCATCCTGATCATTTTCATGGGTTTCATCGTCTGGGATCTGGCGAAGAAGTCCAAGGCCGGGCGCTTTGGCTCGTTCATTCTGTTCTTCGTGCTGGGCCTGGGTGTGGCGGCGTTCGTGATCAAGAGCGTGGTGATCGGCCTGATCGAATCCGGCGCCTTATAAGCGCGCCGGTACTTCTTTCCACTGTCCCTGATCGAGCCCTTCGATCGTCCAGTCACCGATTCTGACCCGTACCAGGCGCAACGTCGGCAAACCCACCGCAGCGGTCATGCGCCGCACCTGGCGGTTGCGCCCTTCGCGAATCACCAACTCCAGCCAACTGGTCGGCACGCTTTTACGAAAGCGCACCGGCGGATTGCGCGGCCACAGCTCGGGTTCGTCCAGTTGCCGCGCCTCGGCGGGCAAGGTCATGCCGTCATTCAATTCCACGCCGTCACGCAAGCGCTGCAATTGCTCGGCGCTCGGTTCGCCCTCGACCTGCACCCAATAGGTCTTGGCCAGTTTGTGTTTCGGATCGGCGATCCGCGCCTGAAGCTGACCGTCGTTGGTCAGCAGCAACAAGCCTTCGCTGTCGCGGTCCAGCCGTCCGGCCGGATAGATTCCCGGTACTTCGATGTAATCCTTGAGGGTCGCGCGCCCTTCGCCGTCGCTGAATTGCGTCAGCACATCGAAGGGTTTGTTGAACAGGATCAGTTTCGGCTCGGCCGGCGGTGCCTTGGCGACACGGCGCTGGGCTGAAGTAGAGGGTTTCGCGCCAGGGCGGCGGGAAACGGGGCGTTGAGGACGGGACATGGCGAAGTGAACATCTAACGATCAGGGCTGCTAATGCTAGTGCCCCGACCGCCAAATGACCACGACAACCGTTAGCGGAACGGTGGCTCGTCGAAGCTGCGCAGTTTGCGCGAGTGCAATGAGTTGAGCTCGGTACGCAACAGATCCACCGCCTCGATACCAATCTTCAAGTGCTGGCTGACCGCGCGCTCATAGAAGGCGTTGGCCGAGCCCGGCAACTTGATTTCGCTGTGCAGCGGTTTGTCCGAGACGCACAACAACGTGCCATACGGTACCCGCAAGCGATAACCCTGGGCGGCGATGGTGCCGCTTTCCATGTCCACCGCCACGGCGCGGGACAGATTGATCAACGGACGTTCCTGGGCCCAACGCAGTTCCCAGTTACGGTCGTCGTAGGTCAGCACGGTACCGGTACGCAGGCGTTTCTTCAGTTCGTCGCCCTTCTCGCCAGTGACGTTGGCCGCCGCTTGCTGAAGCGCAAGCTGCACTTCGGCCAGGGCTGGAATCGGAATGTTCGGCGGTACCACCCGGTCGAGAATGCCGTCGCGGCGCATGTAAGCGTGGGCCAGCACATAGTCGCCGATGGTTTGCGACTGACGCAGGCCGCCGCAGTGGCCGATCATCAGCCAGCAATGCGGACGCAGAACGGCAAGATGGTCGGTGATGTTCTTGGCGTTGGACGGGCCGACGCCGATGTTGACCAGCGTCACGCCGTGGCCGTCACTGGCGATCAGGTGATAGGCCGGCATCTGGTAGCGGTGCCAGACCACCCCGGCGGCAATCGCCGAGGCTTCGTCGTGGTCCATGCTCTTTTCGATGATCACATTGCCCGGTAACACCATGCGCACGAAACGCGGGTCTTTGCGCAGCTGTTCCAGACCATGGACGATGAACTGGTCGACGTAGCGGTGATAGTTGGTCAGCAGAATCCACGGCTGCACATGCCGCCAGTCGCTGCCGGTGTAATGCACCAGTCGGCGCAGGGAAAAATCCACCCGCGCGGCATCGAACAGGGCCAGGGGCAGCGGATCGGTGTTTTCCCAATCGTACAAACCGTCGGCAATGCCGTCGGTCGCGGCCGACAGGTCGGTACTCGGGAACACCCGCGCCAGCACGGCAGCGGTGACGCCGGAACCCGCGAGCTCATCGCCCTGCTCGACCACATACGGATACGGGATGTTCTGCTCGCTGACACCGACTTCCACGGTCACGGTGAAGTCGTGCATCAGCGGAACCAGCTGTTCCAGCAGGTATTTACGGAAAGCCGATGGATGGGTGACGGTGACGCTGTAGGTGCCCGGCAACTGGACCTTGGCGTAGGCACGGGTGGTCTGCGGGACTTCGCCCTGGCAAAGGTAGGTCAGGCGCAGCTCGGGATAACGGAACTGCGCTCGCTGCTCGGCATCAGGCTCGACGCGATCCTTGAGGTAACGCTTGAGCGCCTGGCTCAGCGCGGTGGTTGCACGATTGTGCAAGAGTGCAAGCCGATCCACGGCTTGCTCGGCGGTTTGAACGACAATAAAAGCTTCGGTCACGATCAGCATCCTGTGTTCTGACTTGCAGACCTTCATCTTGCCTGCATCGTCGCTTCACGGGAACAGCCAAAAAAGATCGCAGCCTGCGGCAGCTCCTACAAGGGCTCGTCGTGCACCCGTAGGAGCTGCCGCAGGCTGCGATCTTCTAACCAATCAGAATCCTTGTGGAGTCGAGCGGGCGACAATGGCTTCCACGTCCAGGCCTCGTGGCAACGCGCCGTAGACTCGCCCGCCACCCTCCAGACGACTGGCGATGAAGGCATCACTGACCACCGCATTCCCGGCTTCCAGCAACAATTTGGCCTGCAGCCCCAGCGCAATGTCCTCGGTCAACTGCCGGGCGCGGTACTGAATGTCGCTGGAGTCCTTGAATGCCGCCTGCAATTGATGGATGTGCGCAGCCAGGCGCTTGTCACCATGGCCATCGCCCAACTCACTGAACAGCGCGTCGAGCACACCCGGTTCTTTCGACAGGGCACGCAGCACGTCGAGACATTGCACGTTGCCGGAGCCTTCCCACGTCGAATTCACTGGCGCCTCGCGGTAAAGCCGCGGCAGGATGCTCTCTTCGACATAACCCGCGCCGCCCATGCATTCGGCGGCTTCGTTGATCATGGCCGGCGCCCGCTTGCAGATCCAGTACTTGCCCACTGCCGTCACCAGTCGGGCGAATTTGGCTTCCTGTGAATCATCCAGATGATCCAGCGCGCGGCCCATGCGCAGGCTCAAGGCCAGGGCGGCTTCGCTTTCCAGCGCCAGATCCGCCAACACGTTCTGCATCAACGGCTGTTCGCTGAGCAGTTTGCCGCCAACCGAACGGTGAGCGCAGTGATGGCTGGCCTGAGTCAGCGCCTGACGCATCAGTGAACTGGACCCGACCATGCAATCGAAGCGGGTCATGGCGACCATCTCGATGATCGTTGGAACACCCCGGCCCTCTTCACCGACCATCCACGCCAGCGCACCACGGAACTCCACTTCGCTGGAGGCGTTGGAGCAGTTGCCGAGCTTGTTCTTCAGGCGCTGGATGTAGAACTGATTGCGTGTGTCGTCCGGGCGGTGACGCGGCAACAGGAAACAGGTCAGGCCCTTGTCGGTCTGCGCCAGTGTCAGGAACGCGTCGCACATCGGCGCCGAGCAAAACCACTTGTGCCCCACCAGTTCATAGGCCTGGCCCGGACCGCTGGCACCGACCGGATACGCCTTGGTGGTATTGGCCCGCACATCGGTGCCGCCCTGCTTCTCGGTCATGGCCATGCCGATGGTGACCCCGGCCTTGTGGGCCATGCCGACGTTGCGCGGATCGTATTCGGTGGCGAGGATTTTCGGCAGCCATTTTTCAGCCAGGTCCGGTTGTAGACGCATGGCCGGAACGCTGGCGAAGGTCATGGTCAACGGGCAGCCACTGCCGGCTTCGGCCTGGCTGTGCAGATACGACATCGAAGCTCGGGCGACATGGGCGCCGTCCTGCGGGTGCGCCCAGGGCAGCGAGGTCAAGCCGTGCTCGACCGCCGCGCGCATCAATTGGTGATAGGCCGGATGAAATTCCACCAGATCGATACGATGACCAAACCGGTCATGGCTGTTGAACACCGGCTTGTTCTGATTGGCCAGGAACCCGGCTTCCATCAACGGGCCACCGGCCAGTGCGCCGTAGGCATCGATCCGCGATTCGGCCCAACCGGCCCCGAACCGCCGCGACCATTCCTGCAACGGCAAATCGATGCGGTACAGGTTGGCGCCATCCAGTGACGGTGGCTGGTTGGTGACTTCGTGGGTTTCGGCGAACTGATGCAGGTTCATGACAGGGCTCCTTTGGTCGGCCAAGGGACTTCAGTTAAGCACCACCCCTCGGCCGAACAAAGTGTCATATACGCCTAACTGTCGGCGCTTTCGCCCTGTTGCGAGCAGAGCACACGGCGGTAGAGCGCGGCCTGCAAGTCTTCGAATTTCACCGGTTTGCTCAAGTGATCAATCACCGCACCGGTCGGGCAGCGCTCACGGTCACCGCCCAGGGCAATCACGAACAGCGGCAGTTCGGCATAACCCGGCAAAGCGCGGATCTGGCAGCACGCCGACTCACCGCCCTGCAGCGGCAACTGAGAATCGACCAGCACCGCATCAAACCCTTCGCGCTGCAAGAGATCGAGCGCGACGTCGGCGCTGTCGGCCGTACGCACGCGGAACCCCAGCTTGAGCAACATGCCGCGCATCACCAACTGACTGATGCTGTTGTCATCCACCAACAGCACGGCACAATCCTGAGGCAAGCGCAGGCGCGGAAAATCCCGGGACATCAACGGCGTCACCGGGCGTTCGGCCACCGCCAGTCCGACTTCCACATCAAGCTGAAACCGGCTGCCGCGTCCTGGCTCGGTGCGATGCGTCAGGCGTCCACCGAGCAATTCGACCAACTGTCGGCAAATCGCCAGGCCAACACCCAGGCCACCATATTCACGGGTCATCGAGCCATCGAGCTGGAAGAACCGTTGATACATCTTGGCCTCCCCCAAATCAGTGAAGCCAATGCCCGTATCGATCACCGCAAAGGTCAACGCCAGCCGGTCGGGCTCAATGGCCTTGCCGGTCACCCGCAGGGCCAGGCCGCCGATCCTGGTGAACTTGATGGCATTATCCAGCAGACATTCCAGGCACTGCGCGATCTTGACGTTGTCGCCGTGCAAGCGATCCGGCACACCTGGCGCGATATCGACCTTGAAGTCCAGCGATTTGCTTGATGCGTTGCCCTCGAACTGCATGCGCAGTGCCTCGACCATGCCGCGCAAGCTGAAGGTATCGGCCGAGGCCTTGAGTTTGCCGGCCTGCAGTTCGGTGAGGGTGAGGATGCCGTTGACCATACGCATCATGTCCCGCGCCGATCCCGCAGCCGTCTGCTGATACTGCTCGAGCTCCGGGTCCATTTCGACCGTCTGCATCAGCTCCAGCGAACCGATCACACCGTTCATCGGCGTGCGCAGTTCGTGGGTCAGGGTGGCAAGGAACTCGTCCTTGAGCTTGTTACTGCGAGCCAGTTGCTGGTTGAGCACTTCAAGCTTCTGGCTGGCGTCGAATAGCGTTTGCGCCTGCTGTTCGCGCATGTCGTTGATACGGTCGGCCAGCGCCAGGGACAGCAACGCCACTTCGATGGCCGAGCCGATCTGGCTGGAATACATGGTCAGGAACACGTTCGGCAGGTAGCCCAGCACCATCAGCGTATTGACGATGCCGCCGAGCAAAAACGCCGACCAGGCAATAATGAAATACCGCGCCACCCGCAGCCCCCGCAGCCAGGCAAAGATCCCGGCGGCAAAAATCACCACGGTGAACGCCAGCGCCAGCGCCGTGGCCAGGCGCAGGGCCAGGGCGTAACTGCTCATCAACGACAGTCCGACCACCAGTACACCGAAGGCAACCAGCGCCAGCAACAAGCGGTCGAGCCAGCGACTGTGGGTAGCCATTTGCAGGAAACTGCGGGCGAACTGACTGCCGAACAACCCCGCACAGCCGATGAAAAACGGCGTCGCGGCGTTGGCCCACCAAGGGTTGTCCGGCCAGAAATACTGCACGGCCGCACCGTTTACCGACAGCTGATACAAGCCGAACGAGGCGATATAGAAGATGTAGTAGAGGTAACTGGTGTCGCGCACGCTGAGGTAGATGAACAGGTTGTAGACCAGCATCCCCAGCAGCACACCGTAGATCAGCCCCAGTACGTAGAGGCGCACGGGTTGCTCTTCGAGGTAGGCGGTGCTCGACCACAGGGTTACCGGTGCCTGGATCGAGCCTTCGCTTTGCAATCGCAGGAATACGGTTTCGGCCTGGTCCGGTTTGAACGTCAGGTCGAACAAATAGTTGTTCTGACGAATCTCGCGGCTGGCGAACGGCAAGGCATCGCCGGTCTGCCTGACCCGCTGATAGTTGCCGGCCGCATCAGGCAAATAGAGATCAAGATGATCGAGGGGCGGATAGGCCAGTTCCAGCAGCCAGGTCCGTTGCGCCGCCGGATTGGCCGGACGGTAATGCAGGTCGATTTTCAGCCAGAACACCGAACGCGAGTACCCGGCGTTGAGCGTGTCCTTGTGGTGCGGTTTGAAGTTTCCGGCCGCCGCTTGCGCACGGATATCCGCAATGGTCGCCTGACCACCTGCGTCCTCATAGACCTGCAGGGTTCGGCCCAAGGGGAGGCTTTGAGTGAACTCATCGAACTCGACGGCGTTTGCCAGGAGGGGCAAACACAACAGCAACATCAGCAAATAGTGCATTGAAGCCCCAGCGTGGCCTGTCCGGTTCTGTCAGGAAGCCCCCCATTCCTTTTGAGCAGACGTAAAACCGATATTACCTGTTATTGGTTTGGATCCACTCTAGCATAGCCGTTGATAGCCATTAAACACCATTGAAATTTTTCCTACAAAGGCTCTAGGACGGGCGTTCCAGCGCCATGTATTGAGTTAGAGCTGTTGGCTTGGTCAGAAAGATCAAAAGATCGCAGCCTTCGGCAGCTCCTACGGATTTGCATCGATCCACGGTCCATGTAGGAGCTGCCGCAGGCTGCGATCTTTTGCTCGCTGCGCAATCGGCTCCGATACGTGCGCACACCGAAAAAACATGTTTGGTGGTAAGCTCGCGCACCATGAATATCTACAGCTCTCGCCCCGTTGTCCTCTGTCTCTCCGGCCACGACCCAAGTGGTGGCGCCGGCTTGCAAGCAGATATCGAAGCCCTGCTCGCTCAGGGTTGCCATGCAGCTCCGGCCGTCACCGCCCTGACCGTGCAAGACACCGTCAATGTCACTGACTTCCGCGTCCTCGACCGTGAGTGGGTACTGGCCCAGGCCAACGCCGTGCTCAACGATTCCGAAGTCGCGGCAGTCAAACTGGGCATGCTCGGCTCCCTGGAAATGGTCGATACCGTGGTCGAACTGCTTTCGGCGCACCCGCACTTGCCGGTGGTCTGCGATCCGGTGCTGCGCGCCGGCGGCGGCGGACGCCTGGGCAAGGACGAAGTCGGCTATGCCATGCGCGAACGCCTGCTGCCCTTGTCGATCATTGCGACCCCCAACCTTCCCGAAGCCCGGATCCTCGCCGAACTGCCTGAAGGCACCGCGGACGAGTGCGCTGAAAAACTCCTGCCGTTCGTCAAACACCTGCTGATCACCGGTGGCCATGGCGACGAAACCGAAATCCACAATCGCCTGTACAGCCGCGACGGCCTGCGCGAAACCTTTACCTGTCAGCGCTTGCCGGGCAGCTATCACGGTTCCGGCTGCACCCTGGCCAGTGCGCTGGCCGGTCGTCTGGCCCTGGGCGAAAACCTCGCCAGTGCCGTACAGACCGCGCTTAACTACACATGGCGCACCCTGCGTGATGCCGAGCAGCTGGGCAAAGGCCAGTTTGTGCCGCGCCGTTTGCCACTGGATTTCTGTTCGTAACTTCCATTTGTAATGCGGTGAGGCTTGTCCGATGAAACTACGTGGTCTGTACGCCATTACCGACAGTCATTTGCTGGACGGCAAGTTGCTCAAGTACGTGGAGGCGGCGCTGGAAGGCGGCGTCACCTTGCTGCAATACCGCGACAAGAGCAGCGACGAGGCCCGACGCCTGCGTGAGGCCGAAGCCTTGCGCGAGCTGTGCGAGCGCTATAAGACCCGGTTGATCATCAACGACGACGCCGAACTGGCCGCCCGCCTGAACGTGGGCGTGCACCTGGGCCAGGCCGACGGCCCTCTGTCACCGACCCGCGCCCTGCTCGGCTCCAAAGCCATCATCGGCTCGACTTGCCACGCGCAACTCGAACTGGCCGAACAAGCGACAAAAGAAGGCGCCAGTTACGTCGCCTTCGGCCGCTTCTTCAATTCCAACACCAAGCCCGGCGCACCGACCTGCAGCCTCGACCTGCTCGACCAGGCCCGCAAGCAGTTGCACTTGCCAATCTGCGCGATCGGCGGCATCACCCTGGATAACGCCGCCCCACTGGTGGCCCATGGCGTCGATCTGCTGGCGGTGGTGCATGGCCTGTTTGGCGCCGAGAGCACGACGCAAGTGACCCGTCGTGCCCGCGCCTTCAACGAATTGTTTTCTATTTAAGTAGCTTAAAATCTGATTTGAGAGCCCGATCATGTCTCGTTCCGAAACGCTGTTTGCCAATGCCCAAAAACACATTCCCGGTGGCGTGAACTCGCCGGTTCGCGCGTTCAAGAGCGTCGGCGGCACGCCGTTGTTCTTCAAGCATGCCGAAGGCGCCTACGTCACCGACGAAGACAACAAGCGCTATGTGGATTACGTCGGTTCCTGGGGCCCGATGATCCTCGGCCACAGCCACCCGGACGTGCTGGACGCCGTGCGCAAACAGCTTGAGCACGGCTTGTCCTACGGCGCCCCGACCGAGATGGAAACGCAGATGGCCGACCTGGTCTGCTCGCTCGTGCCGTCGATGGAAATGGTGCGCATGGTCAGCTCCGGCACCGAAGCGACCATGAGCGCCATTCGCCTGGCCCGTGGCTTCACCGGCCGCGACAGCATCATCAAATTCGAAGGCTGCTACCACGGTCACTCCGACAGCCTGCTGGTCAAGGCCGGCTCCGGCGCACTGACCCAGGGTGTACCGAGTTCGGCCGGTGTACCGGCAGCGTTCGCCAAACATACCCTGACCCTGCCGTTCAACGACATCGACGCCGTTGAAAGCATGCTCGCCGAAGTCGGCCAGGATGTGGCCTGCATCATCGTCGAGCCAGTGGCTGGCAACATGAACTGCGTGCCGCCGGCACCGGGTTTCCTCGAAGGCCTGCGGACCCTGTGCGACAAGCACGGCGTGGTGCTGATTTTCGACGAAGTGATGACCGGTTTCCGCGTCGCCCTCGGCGGTGCCCAGGCGTACTACGGCGTGACACCGGACCTGACCACCTTCGGCAAGATCATCGGTGGCGGCATGCCGGTCGGCTGCTTCGGCGGCAAGCGCGAAATCATGCAGCGCATCGCTCCGCTGGGCCCGGTCTACCAGGCCGGCACGCTGTCCGGTAACCCGCTGGCGATGGCCGCCGGCCTGACCACCCTGCGCCTGATCAGCCGCCCGGGCTTCCATGCCGAGCTGACCGACTACACCACTCGCCTGCTCGACGGCCTGCAACAGCGCGCCGATGCGGCCGGCATTCCGTTCGTGACCACCCAGGCCGGCGGCATGTTCGGCCTGTATTTCAGCGGCGCCGACGACATCGTCACCTTCGATGACGTCATGGCCAGCGATGCTGCCCTGTTCGGTCGCTTCTTCCATCTGATGCTGGAAGGGGGCGTCTACCTGGCACCGAGCGCCTTCGAAGCCGGTTTCACTTCGATCGCTCATGGCGAAGCCGAGCTGAAACTGACCCTGGACGCCGCCGAGCGCGCCTTCGCTGCCTTGAAATAACGCTGTGGCGCTGACGTTGGCCATTGCCGGCGTCAGCCTTCACCTACACGCCCGCCTGTATTCCTACAGTTTCAGCAAAAATCCCTCGCAAAACGGGTGATATATTTCCCGCGCAGCAGAAAAACGAGTAAAGACTTTGTAAGGTTGCCCCTGCTTATTTCATAATGCGCGCTTATTGGATCCCTCGATGGGTCCGCGCGCCCTTCAGAGGTAAGTCGATTCCCATGAACCGCACCGGCCGCACCCTTGCACTGGGCTGCCTGTTGCTTCTTCAGCCCCTGCTCGCGCACGCACAAGCAGGCGGCAACTCGTTGTTAATCCCAGCGATGGGTCGCTGCACCCTCAATACCCAGCCGCAAGACCTGGAACAGGCGCTCGCCGCCTGCCAGAAAGCGTCGGATGAAGGGGATGCACAAGCGCAATACGAGTTGGGTGAGTTCTACTACGAAGGCAAAAACGCGCCGCGCGACCTCAATCAAGCCCTGAGCTATTTCGAAAAAGCCTCGCTGCAAGGCCACGCCCAGGCACAATTCAAGCTCGGTACCATGTTCTTCCACGGCGAAGGCGTGCCGGCCAATAACGTTCAGGCGTACATCCTGCTGAAGATGGCGGCGGTCAACGGCGCCGAAGATGCCCTGGACACCGCCGACGAAGTCACCGAAAAAATGCCCCGCGAAGAACTCGAAGTCGCCACCCAGGTGCTCGGGCAAATTTTCCGTAAATATTTGATGGAGTTGCAGAGCGCTGACGGGCGTACGCCGTTTGCGCCGTTGCCCTGATTTTTGCTTCAAACCATCTGACGCATCCGCTGGCAAGCCAGCTCCTACAAAGACCGCACGTATCTGTAGGAGCTGGTTTGCCAGCGAATGGAGCGACTCGATTCCAGGACTTACTTCTCAGGCATCGGCATCGGAAACGGCATGACATTGCCAACCGTGCCACGGGCTTCGCTGATTTTCGGTGTCCCCAGACGCTCGACTTCGTCGATACGCACGATCGAATGCATCGGCACAAAGCTGCGCACCACGCCTTCGAACTGAGCCTTGAGCTTTTCTTCGCTCGGATCAACAACCACTTGCGTGCGCTCGCCAAAGACGAACTCTTCCACTTCCAGAAAGCCCCACAGATCACTTTGATAGATCTGCTTGGCGTACATTTCGAACACCTGGCCCTGGTTGAGGAAAATCACCTTGTAGATTGGAGCTTCACGTTTAGTCATGGTGGGCGGGTAACACATCGGGGTAAAAATGAGGGCGCGAACTATAGCACAGCCGCCGGACGCACAACGGTAGGAACCATGGGACATGTCCCCTATAATGCGCGGTTCTTTGAATCAGGTGATGACTCTTTCCATGGCCAAGAAGCTTTACATCGAAACCCACGGTTGCCAGATGAACGAGTACGACAGCTCGCGCATGGTCGATCTGCTGGGCGAACATCAGGCCCTGGAAGTCACCGCCCGCGCTGAAGACGCCGACGTGATCCTGCTCAACACCTGCTCGATCCGCGAACGTGCACAGGACCGTGTCTATTCCCAGCTCGGTCGCTGGCGCGAACTGAAGCTGGCCAACCCGGACATGGTGATCGCCGTCGGCGGTTGCGTGGCCAGCCAGGAAGGCGCGGCCATCCGCGATCGCGCGCCGTACGTCGACGTGGTCTTCGGCCCGCAGACCCTGCACCGCCTGCCGGAAATGATCGACGCCGCGCGCATCAGCAAGCTGCCGCAAGTCGACGTCTCGTTCCCGGAAATCGAAAAATTCGACCATCTGCCCGAACCGCGCATCGACGGCCCGAGCGCTTACGTGTCGGTGATGGAAGGCTGCAGCAAATATTGCACGTTCTGCGTGGTGCCCTACACCCGCGGTGAAGAGGTCAGCCGGCCGTTCGACGACGTGATTGCCGAGATCATCCACCTGGCCGAAAACGGCGTGCGTGAAGTGACGCTGTTGGGGCAGAACGTCAACGGCTATCGCGGCCTGACCCATGACGGGCGCCTGGCGGATCTGGCCGAGCTGATCCGTGTGGTCGCCGCGGTCGACGGCATTGAACGCATCCGTTACACCACGTCGCATCCGCTGGAATTCTCCGACAGCCTGATCCAGGCCCACGCCGACGTGCCGGAGCTGGTCAAGCACCTGCACTTGCCGGTGCAATCGGGCTCGGACCGCATCCTCGCTGCGATGAAACGCAATCACACCGCGCTGGAATACAAATCCAAACTGCGCAAACTGCGCGCCGCCGTGCCGGGGATCTGCATCAGTTCGGACTTCATCGTCGGCTTCCCGGGCGAAACCGAGAAAGATTTCGAGCAAACCATGAAGCTGATTGCCGACGTCGGCTTCGACTTTTCCTACTCGTTCGTCTACAGCCAGCGCCCGGGCACACCGGCCGCCGATCTGGCCGACGACACGCCGCAAGAGCTGAAAAAAGAGCGGCTGAATGCCCTGCAGCATCGCCTGAACCAGCAAGGTTTCGAGATCAGCCGACAAATGGTCGGTTCGATCCAGCGGATCCTGGTAACCGATTACTCGAAAAAAGACCCGGGCGAGCTGCAAGGCCGGACCGAGAATAACCGGATCGTCAACTTTCGCTGCGACAATCCGACCCTGATCGGCCAGTTCGCGGACGTGCACATCGATGCCGCGCAGCCGCATTCGCTGCGGGGGTCGCTGGTGTAGGAGCGAGCTTGCTCCGGGCGGCGTTCCGACGATGGTCGTCAACGATGACGCGTGCATCCTGAATGAACGAGGGGCATTCAAGCCCTTCGCGAGCAAGCTCGCTCCTACAGAGTCCGCGCCAGAGGCAGGAATCGGCTTGCCTCATTTAAGAGCTTTCGCGCCCACGCCACTGGCGCTATCCTTGATTCATCACTATTGCCCCAGGGCGGCTAAATACGACCTTGAACGCACCCATAGAACCACATCGTTTCATCCTCGAGCCTTTTGAAGCTCGTCGCTTCGCCAATCTGTGCGGGCAATTCGACGAGCATTTGCGCTTGATCGAACAGCGCCTGACCATCGAGATCCGCAATCGCGGAAACCAGTTCGAGCTGATCGGCGAACCCAAACACACCACCTCCGCGGAAAACCTCCTGCGCCGCCTGTATCGGGAAACCAAGGGTACCGAGCTGTCGCCGGACATGGTGCACCTGTTCCTGCAGGAATCGGCCGTCGAGCAGCTGGACAACCACTCTCCCGCCGAACCGTCCGTGGCCCTGCGCACCAAGAAAGGCATGATTCGCCCCCGCGGCTTGAATCAGCTGCGCTACGTGAAGGAAATCCTCGGTAACGATATCAACTTCGGCATCGGCCCGGCCGGTACCGGCAAGACCTACCTGGCTGTGGCCTGCGCGGTGGATGCACTGGAGCGCGAGCAGATTCGCCGCATCCTGCTGGTTCGTCCGGCGGTCGAAGCGGGTGAAAAACTCGGCTTCCTGCCCGGCGACCTGTCGCAAAAAATCGACCCGTACCTGCGTCCGCTCTACGACGCACTCTACGAAATGCTCGGCTTCGAATACGTCGCCAAGCTGATCGAGCGCCAGGTGATCGAAGTCGCGCCGCTGGCCTACATGCGCGGCCGTACGCTGAACAACAGCTTCATCATCCTCGACGAAAGCCAGAACACCACGGTCGAGCAAATGAAGATGTTCCTGACCCGGATCGGCTTCGGCTCCACGGCCGTCATCACCGGTGACATCACCCAGGTCGACCTGCCTCGCGGCACCAAGTCCGGGCTGCACCACGTGATCGAAGTGTTGAAAGACGTGCCGGGCATCAGCTTCACGCACTTCCAGCCCAAGGACGTCGTGCGTCATCCGCTGGTACAGCGCATTGTCGAAGCCTATGAGCGCTTCGAAACCAAAGCGGCCGATGATGCAGCCGCCAAGGATAGCCGCCGCGATGCTTGAGCTTGACCTGCAAATCGCCACCCAAGCCCCCGCCCCCAGCGAAGCCGAATTTCGCCAGTGGTGCGAACTGGCTTTGCGCCAGCGCACCGCCGATTCGGAGATGACCATTCGCCTGGTCGACGAAGCCGAAGGCCGCGAGCTGAACCACACCTGGCGGCAAAAGGATTACGCAACTAACGTCTTGTCATTCCCGGCCGATGTGCCGGATGAGTTCCTCGACATCCCGCTGCTGGGCGATCTGGTGATCTGCGTGGCCGTGGTCGAGCGCGAAGCCGCTGAACAGGGCAAGGAGCTCAAGGCTCATTGGGCACACCTGGTGATTCACGGCTGCTTGCATCTGCTCGGTTACGACCATATTGATGACGACGAAGCCGAAGAGATGGAAGCACTGGAACGAACGTTGCTTGCAGAACTGGGCTTTCCCGATCCGTACGCGGACGACGAAACCGATTCATCCCCTACCGAAACAACAAAGGATTCAGAGTAATCGCTATGAGCGAAGATCGATCGAGCAACGGGCAAAAGTCATGGCTGGGTAAGCTCACCCAGGCTTTTGCCCACGAGCCGAAAAACCGCCAGGAGCTGCTGGAGCTGCTGCGCGATGCACACCAGAACAAACTGCTGGACAGCGAAGCGCTGGCCATCGTCGAAGGTGCGATCCAGGTGGCTGATTTGCAGGTTCGGGACATCATGGTCCCGCGCTCGCAAATGGTCAGCATCAAGGCGACCCAGACACCCCGCGAGTTCCTGCCCGCCGTGGTCGACTCGGCCCACTCCCGCTACCCGGTGATCGGCGAAAGCCACGATGACGTGATGGGCGTGTTGCTGGCCAAGGACTTGCTGCCGTTGATCCTCAAGGAGAACGGCGACAGCTTCAACATCAAGGACCTGCTGCGTCCGGCCACCTTCGTGCCGGAATCCAAGCGCCTTAACGTGCTGCTGCGCGAATTCCGCGCCAACCACAATCACATGGCCATCGTCATCGACGAGTACGGCGGCGTGGCCGGTTTGGTGACCATCGAGGACGTGCTGGAGCAAATCGTCGGCGACATCGAAGACGAACACGACGTCGAAGAAGACAGCTACATCAAGCCGCTGCCCAGCGGTGATTTCCTGATCAAGGCCCTGACACCGATCGAGAACTTCAACGATTTTTTCGACAGCGAGTTCTCCGACGATGAGTTCGACACCGTTGGCGGCCTGGTGATGAGCGCGTTCGGGCATTTGCCAAAACGTAACGAAATCACTGAAATCGGCCCGTACCGCTTCCGCATCCTGAACGCCGACAGCCGTCGGATTCACTTGCTTCGCCTGACGCCCATTGCTCGCTAAGGATTGAAATGCGCTGGACAACCCGCCCCGGCTGGCCCGGTAACCTGCTGGCCGTGGCGGCCGGTGCAATCACCACCCTGGCCCTGGCGCCGTTCGATATCTGGCCACTGGCACTGCTCGCCGTCGGCCTGTTCTATGCCGGTTTGCGCGAACTGAGCCCACGCCAGGCGCTGGGTCGCGGCTGGTGTTTCGGTTTCGGCCTGTTCGGTGCCGGCACCAGCTGGATCTACTACAGCATTCACCACTTCGGCGGCGCGTCAATGCTGCTGGCCGGCTTCCTGATGCTGATCTTCACAGCGGCGATTGCCTGGTTCTTTGCCCTGCCCGCCTGGATTTGGGCGCGCTGGCTGCGTCGCAATGAGGCACCGCTGGCCGACGCGCTGGCCTTCGCTGCGCTGTGGGTTGGCCAGGAAGCTTTCCGTGGTTGGTTCCTGACAGGTTTCCCGTGGCTGTATTCCGGTTACAGCCAGCTCGATGGCCCGCTGGCCGGGCTTGCTCCCATCGGCGGGATGTGGCTGATTTCCTTTACCCTGGCCCTGACAGCTGCGCTGATCTACAACGGCTTGCGCCTGGTTCGCACGGGGCGTAAAGGCTTCATCGCTGCCGGTATATTGCTGCTGGTCGGCCCATGGCTGGTCGGTATGGCGCTCAAGCACCACGCCTGGACCAGCCCGTCGGGCCCGCCACTGAGCGTCGCCGCCATACAGGGCAACGTCGAACAAAGCATGAAGTGGGACCCGGCGCAGCTCAACGCGCAACTGGCGTTGTACCGCGACATGAGTTTCAGCTCCAGGCGCGCCGATCTGCTCATCTGGCCGGAAACGGCGATTCCGGTGCTCAAGGAGTCCGCCGAGGGCTACCTGAACATGATGGGCAGCTTCGCGGCCGAACGTAAATCGGCGTTCATTACCGGTGTCCCGGTGCGCATGGAAGTCCGCCACGAGAAGCGTTTCTTCAATGGCATCACCGTTACCGGTGAAGGCGACGGCACTTACCTGAAGCAAAAACTGGTGCCGTTTGGTGAATATGTCCCCTTGCAGGACATGCTGCGCGGACTGATCGCTTTCTTCGACCTGCCAATGTCGGACTTCGCTCGCGGCCCGGCTGACCAGCCGTTGCTGCAGGCCAAGGGTTATCAGATCGCGCCGTTCATCTGCTATGAAGTGGTTTATCCGGAGTTCGCCGCCAGCCTTGCCGCCCGCAGCGACCTGCTGCTGACCATCAGCAACGACACCTGGTTCGGTACCTCCATCGGCCCCCTGCAACACCTGCAGATGGCGCAAATGCGCGCACTGGAGGCCGGCCGCTGGATGATCCGCGCCACCAACAACGGCGTGTCCGGCCTGATCAACCCGTTCGGCCAGATTACCGATCAGATCCCGCAGTTCGAACGCGGCATCCTGTATGGCGAAGTGGTACCGATGCACAACCTCACGCCGTACCTGCAATGGCGTTCGTGGCCATTGCTCATTGTCTGCGTGCTGTTGTTTGGCTGGGCATTGATTGCAAGCCGGATGGCCAAGACCGTCTAGAAAAGATCGCAGCCTGCGGCAGCTCCTACAGGGGATTGCATTCCAACTGTAGGAGCTGCCGCAGGCTGCGATCTTTTGATCTTTACCGGTAAAACAACGAATAACCGATCTGCCCCACCGCCTCGTTCATCAATTGCCCGTTCTGCCAGATCGCCTTGAACTCCGGCAGCCAGCCACCCAGTGGCCGCGCGTTGTCGCCGCCCAGAAACCCTACCGGCGCCGGCACCACCTCAAACCCGGCCTTGCGAAAACTCCAGACCGCTCGTGGCATATGCGCGGCATGAGTCACGAGCACCACACGCTTGATGCCCTGTGGCAGCAGCACCTCGGCGCTGAACTGTGCATTTTCCCAGGTCGTGCGGCTGCGCCCTTCCTGCCAACCCACGCTCACGCCAAAATCGTCGCGCAAGGAGTCAGCCATCATCTGCGCTTCGCTGGGCGGCGTGCCGTAATGCAGGCCGCCGCTGGTCAATACCGGCAGGCCGGAAGCCTTGGCCAGCCGCGCGGCAAAGCGCTGGCGTTCCAGGCCTATACCCGTGGGCTGGTCGGCGCCCCAGGCCACATCACCACGCTCGCGCCCCGAGCCGAGGACCACGATCGCGTCCGCGCGCTGCCCCAGAATTGCCCATTCATCGCGGGCCAGCGGTGGCTCCCGCTCGAGCAGGCCGGCACTCCACTGCACCACCACCGGCAGGCTCATCAGCCAGAAACCACCCAGCCCCAGAGCAAAGCACGCACCGGCAAGCCTTGGCCTTGAGCGGCGCAACCACCAGGCGAGCAAAAGCAGCAGCAATAGAATGCCGGGTGGCAAAAGAAGTTGTTTCACGAAATAACGAAAAGGCATCGAGCATCTCCCGGAGATGCCCGAAGCCTAAGTGGGTTCGCGCAATGCGACAATCAATACAGGAGGACTATGCTTCAAAAAACCATGGAGTACGGCTCTGTGCCCTATTTGAACTGGAAAGACCGGACCTTTACCGCGTCTCTGCCGGGAACCTTGTCCTTGAGCCAGATAATCTTGGCCGAACGTGGTACGTCGAGTTGCTTTACCGCCTCTGACAAGCATCCGTGTGTCTCACGCTCACTGCGATCCAGATACGCCTTGACCAGTGCAAACTCTGCGGGGCTCAGACCACGCAGTTCCAGTTCCAGAGGGTGTTCGTCGCGCAACCGGCCAGCGGTCCTTGCCGCATCCAGGGCCAAGGCCAAACGATCGATCAGCCTTTCGTACAGCTCCGGTTTTGTAGCTTTTTGCTGAGACTCAACCATCCCTCACCTCATTGGAAGATAAGACCTACTCCCCAGTTAGAGCTTAGCTTCCATGAACAAACCGGCTGAACGCCGCGACCAACGGCCCTCGCAGCGGTTTTTGCAGGACGTGCGGCAGCAATCAGGGTTTCCCTCGGTAGAGCGCGGTCATGTATGCTACGGCGCTTCCTGTAACTCCACTTCCAGCTCGGCTGGGCCTCGAAAACGCCAATGTGGCGTGTTCACCGTCCAGCGTTGCATTGAAGAGGATTAGGCCACCCCTATTCAGTTCAAAAGTAGCCATGCACGAACAATATCAGCCCCGTGAAATCGAAGCCGCCGCCCAGTCGTTCTGGGACGAGCAAAAGTCCTTTGAAGTCAGTGAACAGCCAGGCAAGGAGACGTTCTACTGCCTGTCGATGTTCCCTTACCCCAGCGGCAAGCTACACATGGGGCACGTGCGCAACTACACCATCGGCGACGTGATCTCCCGCTACCAGCGCATGCAAGGCAAGAACGTTCTGCAACCCATGGGTTGGGACGCCTTCGGCATGCCGGCGGAAAACGCCGCGATGAAGAACAACGTCGCGCCCGCCAAGTGGACCTACGAAAACATCGCCTACATGAAGACCCAGCTGCGCAGCCTGGGCCTGGCGGTGGACTGGTCGCGCGAGGTGACCACCTGCAAGCCGGATTACTACCGCTGGGAACAATGGCTGTTCACCCGCCTGTTCGAAAAAGGTGTGATTTACAAAAAAAGCGGCACCGTGAACTGGGACCCGATCGACCAGACCGTCCTGGCCAACGAGCAAGTGATCGACGGTCGCGGCTGGCGTTCCGGCGCGCTGATCGAAAAGCGCGAAATCCCGATGTACTACTTCAAGATCACCGCCTACGCGGATGAGCTGCTGGAGAGCCTCGACGACCTGCCGGGCTGGCCTGAACAGGTCAAGACCATGCAGCGCAACTGGATCGGCAAATCCCGCGGCATGGAAGTGCAGTTCCCGTACAACGTCGATTCCATCGGCGAAGCGGGCGTGCTGAAAGTCTTCACCACCCGTCCGGACACCCTGATGGGCGCGACCTACGTCGCCGTGGCCGCCGAGCACCACCTGGCCACCCTCGCTGCACAGAACAATCCTGAGTTGCAAGCGTTCATCGCTGAATGCAAGGGCGGCAGCGTGGCTGAAGCCGACGTCGCCACCCAGGAGAAAAAAGGCCTGCCGACCGGCCTGTTCGTCGAGCACCCGCTGACCGGCGAAAAACTGCCGGTATGGGTCGCCAACTATGTGCTGATGCACTACGGCGATGGCGCGGTGATGGCGGTTCCAGCCCACGACGAGCGCGATTTCGAGTTCGCCCACAAGTACAACCTGCCGGTTAAATCGGTCGTGCGCACCAGTTCCGGTGATAGCAACCCGACGCCATGGCAAGACGCCTATGGCGAGTACGGCACGCTGATCAATTCCGGCGAGTTCGACGGCCTCGACTTCGCGGGTGCCTTCGACGCCATCGAAGTTGCGCTGATCAAGAAAGAACTGGGCGCCTCGCGCACCCAGTTCCGCCTGCGCGACTGGGGCATCAGCCGTCAGCGCTACTGGGGCTGCCCGATCCCGATCATCCACTGCAACACCTGCGGTGATGTGCCGGTACCGGAAGATCAATTGCCGGTCGTACTGCCGGAAGACGTGGTGCCGGACGGCGCCGGCTCGCCACTGGCGCGCATGCCTGAGTTCTACGAGTGCAGCTGCCCTAAATGTGGCCAGCCTGCCAAGCGTGAAACCGACACCATGGACACCTTCGTCGAGTCGTCGTGGTACTACGCCCGCTACGCCTCGCCGCACTTTGAAGGCGGCCTCGTGGAGAAATCCGCAGCCGACCACTGGCTGCCGGTGGATCAGTACATCGGCGGTATCGAACACGCGATCCTGCACCTGCTCTACGCGCGCTTCTTCCACAAATTGATGCGTGACGAAGGCCTGGTGAGCTCCAACGAGCCGTTCAAGAACCTGCTGACCCAGGGCATGGTGATCGCCGAGACTTACTATCGTCGCGAAGCCAATGGCGCTTACACCTGGTTCAACCCGGCGGACGTCGAGCTTGAGCGTGACAGCAAGGCCAAGGTTATCAGCGCCAAGTTGAAAGCTGACGGCTTGCCGGTGGAAATCGGCGGCACCGAGAAGATGGCCAAGTCGAAGAACAACGGTGTCGACCCACAGTCGATGATCGACCAGTTCGGTGCAGACACTTGCCGCCTGTTCATGATGTTCGCCTCGCCGCCTGACATGAGCGCGGAATGGTCTGACTCCGGCGTGGAAGGTTCGCACCGCTTCCTCAAGCGTGTCTGGCGTCTGGCTCAAGCGCACGTCACCCAGGGCCTGCCGGGCAAACTGGACGTCGCCAGCCTGAATGACGAGCAGAAAGCCGTTCGTCGCTCGATCCACCTGGCCATCAAGCAGGCCAGCCAGGACGTCGGCCAGAACCACAAATTCAACACCGCCATCGCCCAGGTGATGACACTGATGAACGTGCTGGAAAAAGCCGCGCAAGGCACCGAGCAGGATCGCGCACTGATTCACGAAGGTCTGGAAACCGTGACTCTGCTGCTGGCTCCGATCACGCCGCACATCAGCCACGAACTGTGGAATCAATTGGGTCACGCTGATCCTGTGATCGACGCCGGTTGGCCGGTGCAGGACGACAGCGCACTGGTTCAGGACAGCCTGACGCTCGTCATCCAGGTCAACGGCAAGCTGCGTGGCCAGATCGAAATGCCCGCCAGTGCCAGCCGCGAAGAAGTCGAAGCAGCCGCCCGCGCCAACGAGAACGTCCTGCGCTTCGTCGACGGTCTGACCATTCGTAAAGTGATCGTAGTGCCCGGGAAACTGGTCAATATCGTCGCCAGCTAATTGGATCAGGCGCCAGGTGAGCCTGGCGCCGAGTAAAACCTTTCGGGCCGCTTGATCGGCCCACATGGTTTCAAGGGGAGCAACAAGATGATCAAACGCAATCTGCTGGTGATGGGCCTCGCGGTTCTGTTGAGCGCCTGCGGTTTCCAGCTGCGCGGCACCGGCACCGACGAACTGGCGATCAAGGAACTCGACCTGAGCGCCCGTAACGCCTACGGTCCAACCGTGACCCAGTTGCGTCAGGTACTGGAAGGCAACGGCGTCAAGGTCTATAACGGCGCACCTTACAAACTGGTGCTGACCAATGAGCAGGAAAGCCAACGCATCCTCAGCTACGCAGGTGCCGGTCGTGCTGGCGAGTACCAGGTGACCACCGTATTGAACTACGACATCCGTGGTCGCGGTGACCTGCCACTGATGAGCGACAAGCTTGAAGTGCAGAAAATCTACCTGCACGACGGCAACAACCTGATGGGTTCCGACCAGGAAGCCGCAACGGCCCGGACAGAAGCTCGCCGCGAGCTGGTTCAACGCATGATGCTGCGCCTGCAACAACTGAGCCCAGGTCAACTGGATCAGCTGCAACAGACTGCCGAAGCCAAGGCCAAGGCTGATGCCGCGGCACTGGAAGCGGCAAAGAAGGCTGAAGCGGATACCCCGCGCCAGTCGCCTGTCGAACTGCCGCAGCAGTAAGACTTACGGGGCGTTCAGGCGCCCCGTTCGCCCTCTCTTATGAAGCTCGCCCCCGCCCAACTCGCCAAACACCTGCAAGGCGCCCTTGCGCCGGTCTACATCATCAGCGGCGATGACCCGTTGTTGTGCCAGGAGGCGGCCGACGCCGTTCGCACTGCCGCCCGTCAGCAGGGATTCGATGAACGCCAGGTGTTTGCCGCCGACGCCAGTTTCGACTGGGGGACGCTGCTGCAAGCCGGTGCCAGCATGTCGCTGTTCGCCGAAAAGCGCCTGCTGGAACTGCGCTTGCCTTCCGGCAAACCCGGCGACAAAGGTGCCGCCGCGCTGATCGAGTACTGCTCGCGCCCGGCTGACGACACCATACTGCTGATCAGCCTGCCGAAACTCGATGGTAGTGCGCAGAAAACCAAGTGGGGCAAAGCGCTGGTCGAAGGACAACAGACCCAGTTCGTGCAGATCTGGCCAGTCGATGTCGCCCAGTTGCCAAGCTGGATCCGCCAACGTTTGTCCCAGGCCGGGCTTTCCGCCAGCCAGGACGCCGTTGAGCTGATCGCCGCGCGGGTCGAGGGCAACTTGCTGGCCGCCGCCCAGGAAATCGAAAAGCTCAAGCTGATGGCCGAAGGGGGTCAGATCACCGTTGAAACCGTACAGGCGGCGGTGGCCGACAGTGCGCGCTTCGACGTCTTTGGGCTGACCGATGCGGTGCTCAATGGTGAAGCAGTCCATGCGTTGCGCATGCTCGAAGGATTGCGCGGCGAAGGCGTCGAGCCGCCGGTGATTCTCTGGGCCCTGGCCCGGGAGTTGCGCCTGCTGGCCAATATTTCCCTGCAATACAGTCAGGGCACGCCGCTGGACAAGGCCTTCAGCCAGGCTAAGCCACCGGTCTGGGACAAACGTAAACCGTTGATGAGCAAAGCCCTGCAACGCTACTCGGCGCAACGCTGGGCGCAACTTTTGCTCGAAGCACAGCGTATCGACGCACAGATCAAGGGCCAGGCTGCGGGTTCGCCGTGGATGAGTCTGAGTCGGTTGACGTTGTTGATGGCCGGGCAAAAACTGGCGTTGCCTGCCGAGTGAGATCTCTTGATCTTTCTTCCTACAAAATCCACATCCATCGCCCCTATAGACAGAACCTGAACTTCGGCCGATGATTCGCCTCGCAAAATCCACTCACTTGCGAGAAATCATCATGAGCAAAAAGCCATCGAAGCATGGCCCCAACAAAGCCAAATCCATCATCGCCCAGCCATTGTTCCGCAGCCGCCAGGAACGCCCCACCAAGGGCAAAGGCAGTTACCGCCGCGAAGCCTTCCAGTCTGACAGCTGGGAGGCTTCTTGCTTTCTGGCGGCCTGAAAGGCAAGCATCCGCTCAACATGTTAAGGTTTGCACCTGATCCGTATTCCCTGGACCCGTGCATGCCCTTTTGTCTTTCCCGTCGTTGGCACTTGCGCCAATTGATTGCTGCCTCCAGCCTCGTTTTGCTAGTCGCCTGCGCGGAAAAACCTACCGCCGCCGACGCCCAGCCGCTTCAGACCCTCCCTGTCGCCACCGCCCCGGCGGTTGTTCCGCCTGTGGTTCCGAACGGTGAAGACCTCGACATCCAACCCACCCAGACCTTCGCCGAATGGCAGGCGGGTTTCCGCAAGGATGCCTTGGCCGCCGGTATCCGCGCCGATCTGTTTGATCGCGCTTTCGCCGATGTCAGCTTCGACCCCAGTGTGATTCGTGCCGATCGCAGCCAACCGGAATTCGCAAAACCGGTGTGGGAATACCTCGACGGCGCCTTGTCGCCGCTGCGGGTACGCAAAGGCCAGTCGCTGGTCAACCAGTACGCCGACATCCTGCAAAGCATCGAGCAGCGTTACGGCGTTGATCGTCAGGCGTTGGTGGCCGTGTGGGGCATGGAAAGCAACTTTGGCCAGTTCCAGGGCAGCAAGTCGGTGATCAACTCGCTGGCGACCCTGGCCTACGAAGGCCGTCGCCCCGGTTTCGCCCACGCACAATTGATTGCCGCCCTGCAAATCCTGCAACAAGGCGATATCGAACCCGAGAAGATGCTCGGATCCTGGGCCGGCGCCATGGGCCAGACCCAGTTCATTCCGACCACCTACAACACCCATGCCGTCGACTTCGATGGTGATGGGCGCCGCGATATCTGGGGCAGTTCGGCCGATGCCCTGGCCTCGACCGCGCATTACCTGCAAAGCTCAGGCTGGCAGAGAGGCCAGCCGTGGGGCTTCGAGGTGCAGTTGCCAGGCGGGTTCAACTACGTGCTGGCCGATGGCACGACTCGCAAGAGCGTCGCCGAATGGCGGCAACTGGGGATTACGCTGCCCAATGGTGGCCAGGTCCCGGCCGGCTCCGAGCAACTGTCCGCCGCCCTGCTGCTGCCGGCCGGTTACCGTGGACCGGCGTTCCTGGTGCTCGATAACTTCCGGACGATCCTCAAGTACAACAACTCGTCGTCCTACGCCTTGGGGGTGAGCCTGTTGTCCGAACGCTTCAATGGCGCGGGACTGATCAGCGGCACGTGGCCAAAGGATGACCTGCCACTGAGCCGTACCGAGCGGATCGAGCTGCAAAACTTGCTGAGCACACAAAACTACGATGCCGGCACCGCCGACGGGATCATTGGTGCCAACACGCGCAAGGCGATCCGCAGCGCCCAACAGTCGTTTGGCTGGCCGGCGGACGGGTATCCGACGCATAAGTTGCTGGAAGGGTTGCGGAACCGCTAAAAGCTTCGCGGGCAAGCCCGCTCCCACAGGTGACCGAGTTCTTCCATAGGAATACAGTCGAATGTGGGAGCGAGCCGGCTCCGGACGGCGATCCGACGATGACTGACTTAAAGGCGACTGAATTTCAACGCCTGACTACTACATCCTGCTCCAGCACCAATTCCTTGCTCCCCGCATCCA
The DNA here is from genome assembly GCF_056402295.1 of Pseudomonas sp. P4_B3. Lineage (NCBI taxonomy): Bacteria > Pseudomonadati > Pseudomonadota > Gammaproteobacteria > Pseudomonadales > Pseudomonadaceae > Pseudomonas > Pseudomonas sp. P4_B3. Next base: position 115,055 of record NZ_JBFUHR010000008.1, on the reverse strand, counting down.
GCCTGACCAACGCCCCCATGGGCAGCATCAGGTTCGGATCGCAATGCCCACTGCGCCACCCGGACAACACCGGAATATTCAATGGCTCGAAGGTCTGCTTCAGCAACCTGTCCAGCGCTGCCACCTCAACCCCTGCCACATCCCCTACCAACACGCCGCGCAGTTTGTGCAACGTGCCAGCCAGCCGCAGATGGGTCAGCAACCGATCGATGCGATACAGCGGCTCGTTGATGTCCTCGATCAACAGAATGACGCCCTCGGCGTCTATCTCGTAAGGCGTGCCCATGGTCGCGGCGATCATGGCCAGATTGCCACCGAGCAAGCGCCCATGAGCCACGCCAGGCTCGATCGTGGTCAGCGGATAAGCCACCGGATGAGCCAGCACCGTTCCCGCCCTCACCTGCCCTCGCAGCATGTTGAAGAAGGAAGACTCCGTAGGTTTTTGCTTGCCACCCAGCAGGTCGGCATTGAGCATCGGACCATGAAATGTCACGAAGCCGGCATAGCGACTGATCGCCAAATGCAGAGCGGTGATGTCGCTGTAGCCGATGAACGGCTTGGCGTTGTCACGCAGCAAATCAAAATCAATGCGGTCGAGGAGCCGCGGCGTGCCGTAACCGCCGCGCAGGCAGATGATGGCATCCACCTCGCTGTCGGCGAATGCTGCATGCAGGTCGCCAAGTCGCACCTCGTCGCTCCCGGCCAGGTAGCCGTTTTTTTCGTAGACCCCGGGAAACACTTTCAGTGAATAACCCTGGGCACGCATCCATTGCACCGCCTTGTCGGTGTCCAGCGGCGCGGGACCGGCGGGTGCGATAACGCCGATCATGCCTTCCGACGGCAGTGCCGGGACCGGAGCATGAGGGCAAAGGGTGTGGGTCGGTCGAGCGGTCATCCGTGAATCTCCCTGCGTGAAATCTTCAGCACACAGTAGTCAGGAACGGGGACAAACAGAAGAGGAACCGTTGCCCCGCAGGTTGCAGGAAAAAACAGCCATTGCCGTAGGCCAGGCAAAAAAACGCCCGCGAGGCTGAACACCGTGCGGGCGCTTTTCATTTCATTGCGTCGATCAGGACGACATCAGCTCGGCCTTGACCAGCTTGGCCTGCTCGTCAGCGTGATACGAAGAGCGTACCAACGGACCGGACGCCACGTTCTTGAAGCCCATCTTGTAGCCTTCCTCGGCGAACCAGGCGAAGGTGTCCGGGTGCACGAAGCGCTGCACCGGCAAGTGGCTGCGGGACGGTTGCAGGTACTGGCCGAGGGTCAGCATGTCGATGTCGTGTTCGCGCATGCGCTTCATGACTTCGATGACTTCTTCGTCGGTCTCGCCCAGGCCCAGCATCAAACCGGACTTGGTCGGAATGTGCGGCATCATCTGCTTGAAACGTTGCAGCAGGGTCAGCGACCACTGGTAGTCCGAGCCCGGACGCGCAGCCTTGTACAGGCGCGGCACGGTTTCCAGGTTGTGGTTGAACACATCCGGCGGCTCGGCAGCAGTGATTTCCAGCGCGATGTCCATGCGGCCACGGTAATCCGGGACCAGGGTTTCGAGCTGCACATTCGGCGACAGCTTGCGGATTTCGCGGATGCAGTCGGCAAAGTGCTGGGCACCGCCGTCACGCAGATCATCACGGTCCACCGAGGTGATTACCACGTACTTGAGTTTCAGGTCGGCGATGGCGATGGCCAGGCTTTCCGGCTCGTTGACGTCCAGCGGCTTCGGACGGCCGTGGCCGACGTCGCAGAACGGGCAACGACGGGTGCAGATGTCACCCATGATCATGAAGGTCGCGGTGCCGCCGGAGAAGCACTCGCCCAGGTTAGGGCAGGAAGCCTCTTCGCACACGCTGTGCAGCTTGTGTTTGCGCAGCAGGGCCTTGATGCGGTCGACTTCCGGTGAAACCGGGATGCGGACACGAATCCAGTCCGGTTTTTTCGGCAATTCCGTAGTCGGAATGATCTTCACCGGGATGCGTGCAACCTTTTCGGCGCCGCGCAGCTTGACGCCGGCTTCTACCTTGGGACGCGGGGCCGGGCGCTCGGTAACATCGAGCGTCGGGATCATGGTTTGCACTGCATCAGTAGTCATATCAGTCGATTCCGCCCGTCAGGGTCGTCTGCTCAGCATAGTCGAGGTGTTTGACGAGCTGCGCGCGCAGCCGGGCACTTACCTCGGCAAATTCAATCGATCCTGCGTGATCGCTAAGCTGGGTCATCGCCAGCCCGGCATAGCCGCAGGGATTAATCCGTCGAAACGGTTCCAGGTTCATGTCCACGTTCAGGGCCAGGCCATGAAAGGAGCAGCCATGGCGGATCCGCAGACCCAGCGAGGCGATTTTCGCCCCGTCGACGTAGACTCCCGGTGCATCGGGTTTGGCCACGGCGGTGACGCCGTAACTGGCCAGCAGCTCGATCAGGCACTGCTCCATCCGGGTGACCAGATCGCGCACACCAAACCCGAGCTTGCGCACGTCCAGCAGCAGATAAGCCACCAACTGGCCAGGCCCGTGGTAAGTCACCTGACCACCACGATCGACCTGCACCACCGGAATATCACCGGGGAGCAGCAAATGCTCGGCCTTGCCCGCCTGGCCCTGGGTGAACACCGGTGGATGCTCTACCAGCCAGATCTCGTCGGCGGCATCGCTGCCGCGTTCGTTGGTGAAGCGTTGCATGGCATGCCAGACCGGCTCGTAAGCCATCTGGCCGAGCTCGCGAAAGCCCAGCACACCGGACATCACAGCACCATGTGCACGAAACCGGTGGCCCGCAGTTCGCTGTTGATGTTGTACAGCTGGTCCTGGTCGGTCGCGACGATGTGCAACTGGATGGTGGTGTATTTGCCGTTGCTGCTCTGGCGCTCGTCAACACGCTCATCGTTGATCTTGGCGTGTTTCTCGACGATCTTGATGATCTTGTCCTTGTTGCCCACACCGGTATCGCTGATTACCTTAACGGGATAGTCAGTGACCGGGAATTCGATCTTTGGCGCCTTTACTTCGGTATCGGTCATGGCGTAACGGCCTCGTAAGCGTAAGCCGTGGCGACGGGCATGGCTGCGCGCCAGTTCAGCGCGGAGCCATGCAGGTGCACACTAAATTCAGTTGAACAAGCCGTAGAAGAATAGACGGATGCTATCCCACATGCGGCGGAAGATACCACCTTCCTCGACAGCGTCCAGAGCGATCAGATCAGCGCTGTGCACCACCTTGTCGTCCAGCTTCACTTCGACTTTACCGATCACGTCGCCCTTGGCGATTGGCGCGACCAGCTGCGGGTTCATTGTCATGCTGGCAGCGAGCTTTTTCAGCTGGCCTTTCGGCAGGGTCATGGTCAGGTCTTCAGCCAGGCCGGCCTTGACTTGATTGGTGGAGCCTTTCCAGACAGGTGCCTGGGCCAGTTCGGCGCCCTTCTGATAGAAGGTCTGGGTTTCGAAGAAGCGGAAACCGTAGGTCAGCAGCTTCTGGGTTTCGGCGGCACGGGCCACTTCGCTGTTGGTGCCGAACACCACGGCGATCAGACGCATGCCATCACGTACGGCCGAAGACACCATGCAGTAGCCGGCTTCGTCGGTGTGGCCGGTTTTGAGGCCGTCGACGGTCTTGTCGCGCCACAGCAGCAGGTTACGGTTCGGTTGCTTGATGCCATTCCAGAAGAACTCTTTCTGCGAGTAGATCGCGTAGTGAGCCGGGTCTTCGTGGATGATCGCGCGGGCCAGCACAGCCATGTCGTGAGCCGACGAGTAGTGCTCAGGGTTCGGCAGGCCGGTCGGGTTCATGAAGTGGGTGTTGGTCATGCCCAGGTCGGCAACAGTCTTGTTCATCAGGTCGGCGAAGGCGTCTTCGCTGCCGGCGATGTGCTCGGAGAGCGCGACGCTGGCGTCGTTGCCCGACTGGATGATGATGCCGTGCAGCAGGTCGCTGACGGTGACCTGCGAGCCGACCTTGATGAACATCCTCGAACCACCGGTACGCCAGGCGTTTTCGCTGACGGTCACCGGATCGTTTTCGCCGATCTGGCCACGACGGATTTCCAGGGTCGCGATGTACGCAGTCATCAGCTTGGTCAGGCTGGCCGGCGGCAGACGCTGGTCACCGTTGTTCTCGACCAGCACGTTGCCGCTGCTGGCATCCATCAGAACGTAGGCTTTGGCAGCCAGTTGTGGTGGCGACGGCATCATCTCGGCCGCGAAGGCGGCTGGCGAGAGGAGCAGCGGGACTAGCAGACACAGGCGTTTGGCAAAGGTGGTGATGTTCATCCGTCTCTCGAAATCGCTAATGGAAACTGCCCGAAGGCAAAATTAAATCAGATGACTTTCTAACGAGTCATCGCGTGTTCAGTTGCTCACTCCAGTCACCCTTGCCGGGCTTTTGTTCTTCGACGAGCCAACAACCTGATTCACCCCCCAATCGCTGGTGAATCGTCAATCAAGTCCTACGTATTACTCGGTGACCACACTTGGCGAACCAAGGTTGGCCAGGCGCACGCTGTTCTGTACCTGGGCAATCTCACCCGGCGAACCGATCGGCCCCAGGCGAACCCTGTGCAGGGTCTGCTGATTGCGCACGATCGAGCTGATGAACACCGGAGCGCTCACCATCCCGCTGAGCTTCGATCTCAGGAGTTCTGCAGCGTCCGGGTTGGCGAACGCGCCCACCTGCAGATACTGGCCAGAGGCTGGTACAGAAGCGTTTTTTTTAGCATCGAGCTGCACAGGCACCGCTGCGGCGGCGTGTTGCTGCGGCGGCGGTGTCCATTGCTCGACGGTGCCGGCCGAAGCCGTGATCACCGGGGCGCTATTCTGCGCGACTTGCGGTTCGTTGAGCATCAAAGGCGCCGGACGGCCTTTGGCTGCCCACCACGTTTGCGGGTCGATGCCTTCGACCTTTACCCGCGCGGTGCCGGTTTCGGCATAACCGAGCTTTTTGGCCGCCGCGTAGGACAAGTCGATGATCCGGTCCGAATAGAATGGCCCGCGATCGTTGACCCGCAGAATCACGCTCTTGTTGTTGTCCAGGTTGGTCACCCGAACGTAACTCGGCAGTGGCAATGTCTTGTGCGCAGCACTCATGCCGTACAGGTCATACACTTCGCCGTTGGCGGTGTTCTGACCGTGGAACTTGGTGCCGTACCAGGACGCCGTACCCGACTGCACGTAGGTCTTGGACTCTTGCAGCGGAAAGTAAGTCTTGCCCAGCACAGTGTACGGGTTAGCCTTGTACGGGCCGGTGTGCAGGGTCGGCGTGGCGTCCGGGATGCGCGAAACATCGACATCCCACCATGGCGCGCCATCCTTGTGGGCGCGGTTGATGTCCAGCCCCGGCGTCGAGCGCACGGCGGTGGTGGACTTCTGGGCCGGCACGCGGCTGGTCGAACAACTGGCGACCAACACGGCCAACGCGGCGAATGCCATCAGCTTCAGGGGTTTATCGATAGGCAATGCCCGCATTACTTGACGCCCCGTGCTTGGACCAGCTGTTCAGACAGTTGATGTACGGCCATGGCGTACATCACGCTGCGGTTATAACGCGTGATCGCGTAAAAATTCTTCAGGCCCATCCAGTACTCGGGGCCATTGTCGCCTTCCAGGCGGAAAGCGGTAACCGGCATATCATCGCGCAGCGCATCATGACTTGACCACCCCAGGGCTCGCAACTCCCCGACGGTTTTTGTCGGTTCGATTCCTGTGGTCAAACCCTCGTCGGCCTGATCGCCACGGACATCGGCGCGGCTGACTACCGGTTCGCCGGCGACCCAGCCATGACGCTTGAAGTAACTGGCGACACTGCCAATGGCATCGTCCGGGTTGGTCCAGATGTTGATATGGCCATCACCGTCGAAATCCACCGCATAGGCGCGGAAACTGCTCGGCATGAATTGCGGCAATCCCATTGCGCCGGCGTAGGAGCCTTTGAGCGTCAATGGATCGACCTGCTCTTCGCGGGCCAGCAGCAGGAACTCACGCAATTCCTTGCGGAAAAACTCGGCACGGGGAGGATAGTCGAAACCCAGGGTCGACAAGGCATCGATCACCCGGAAATTTCCGGTATTACGGCCGAAAAAGGTTTCAACGCCGATGATCGAGACTATCACCTGGGCCGGCACGCCGTATTCCTGCTCGGCACGGGCCAACACTGCTTCGTGCTGACGCCAGAAATCCACACCCCGGGCTATGCGCGCATCGGTGATGAACATCGGGCGATATTCGCTCCACTGTTTGACCCGTTCGGCGGGTTTCGAGATGGCGTCCAGAATCGACTGCTTGCGCTCGGCTTCGCGGAACACACCCATCAATTGTTCACCGGCGAAACCATAGTCGCGGGTCATTTCACCGACGAATTCGGCCACCTGGGGTGAGCCTTCGTAGTCGCCGGCCAACGCTTCCTGCACGGTGCCAAGGATGCTTACCAGGCCGACCCATGGCGCATACCGAGTCGCCCAGCCACGCATTACTTGCATTGAAAGTTTCACCTTATTCAAACCTGCGCGATCCACTTGCGATGGGTATGGATCGACATCAAAACCCCAAACGCTGACAGCAGCGTCACCAGCGAAGTTCCTCCGTAGCTAATGAACGGCAACGGCACCCCCACCACCGGCAACAGGCCACTGACCATACCGATGTTGACGAAAACATAAACAAAAAACGTCATGGTCAGGCTGCCCGCGAGCAACTTGCCGAACAATGTCTGCGCCTGGGCGGTAATCACCAGTCCGCGGCCGATCAACAGCAGGTAGATCAGCAACAGCGCGCAGATCCCCACCAGGCCGAATTCTTCACCCATTACTGCAATGATGAAGTCGGTGTGGCTTTCCGGCAGGAAGTCCAGGTGCGACTGGGTCCCCAGCAACCAGCCCTTGCCGAACACACCGCCGGAACCGATGGCGGCCTTGGACTGGATGATGTTCCAGCCCGTACCGAGCGGGTCGCTCTCCGGGTCGAGGAACGTCAGAATTCGCTGCTTCTGATAGTCGTGCATGATGAAGAACCACATGGCAACCGCCACGGGCACGGCGGCGGCCAGTACGCTGAGGATCCAGCGCCAGCGCAAGCCACCCATGAACAACACGAAAGCGCCGCCGGCCAGGATCAGCAGCGAAGTGCCGAGGTCCGGTTGACGCACGATCAGAATGAACGGCACGCCGATCAGCATCAGGCTGACGCCCACATGCTTGAGCTGGGGCGGCAAGGTGCGTTTGGACAAGTACCAGGCGATCGTCGCCGGCATCAGGATTTTCATGAATTCCGAGGGCTGGAAACGGATCACCCCGGGAATGTTGATCCAGCGGGTGGCGCCCATGGCGTTGTGGCCCATGATGTCCACCACCAGCAACAGCATTACCCCGACCACGTAGCCCAGCGGCACCCAGCGCGCCATGAAGCGCGGCTCGAACTGGGCGATGATGACCATCGACACCAGGCCGATGCCGAACGAAGTGGCTTGCTTGCCCAGCAGATCCCAGCTTTTGCCACTGGCCGAATACAGCACGAACAGGCTGCCGGCGGCGAGAGTCAGCAGCAGGATCAACAATGGGCCGTCGATGTGCAGGCGTTGCAGCAGCGTTGCACGGCGACGCATCACATCCTCGCTGGAGAGCATGCGATCGAAGTTATTCATCACGGGCGGTAGCCTCTGCACTGATAGGGCTGGCGTATTCGGGCTTCAACCGACCGTCCTGGTCCAGGAGCCAGGCATCCATGACTTGACGCACCACTGGCGCGGCGACGCCGGAGCCGGACTCGCCGTTCTCGACCATCACCGACACCACGATTTTCGGGTCGTCGGCCGGCGCGAAGCCGACGAACAAGGCGTGGTCACGGTGACGCTCCTGGACCTTGGAGCGGTCGTACTTTTCACCCTGCTTGATCGCGACCACCTGGGCCGTACCCGACTTGCCGGCGATTCGGTATTGCGCGCCGATCGAGGCTTTGCGCGCCGTACCCCGGGCACCATGCATAACCTGCTGCATGCCGTGGTTGACCTTGGTCCAGTCCGATGGGTCGCGCAGGATAATGTCCGGCATCGGGTTAGGGTCCACCGGCTTCTCGCCTTCGATGGTCCTGGCCAGGTGCGGACGATTCCAGATGCCTTTATTGGCCACCAATGCGGTGGCCTGAGCCAGTTGCAACGGAGTCGATTGCATGTAGCCCTGACCGATCCCCAGAATCAGCGTTTCACCCGGGAACCATGCCTGGCGGCGGGTCGCGCGCTTCCATTCGCGGGTCGGCATCAGACCCGGCGACTCTTCGAACATGTCCAGGGAAACCTTCTGACCGATGCCGAACTTGGACAGGTACGACGACAACCGATCGATCCCCAGCTTGTGGGCCAGGTCATAGAAGTAGGTGTCGTTGGAGCGCATGATCGCCGTATCGAGGTCGACAAAACCGTCGCCGGTACGGTTCCAGTTACGGTATTTGTGGTCGTAGTTGGGCAGCATGTAGTAACCGGGGTCGAACACTCGGGTCGAAGCGGTCACCACGCCGGAATCCAGGCCGGCAATCGCCACCGCCGGCTTGATGGTCGAGCCCGGCGGGTACAGGCCACGCAGCACGCGGTTGAACAACGGCCGGTCGATGGAATCGCGCAGCTCGGAATAGGCCCTGGAGCTGATGCCGGTGACGAACAGGTTCGGGTCGAAACTCGGCTGGCTGACCATCGCCAGCACTTCACCGGTTTTCGGGTCCAGCGCTACCACCGCACCACGACGACCACCGAGCGCAGCTTCGGCGGCTTCCTGCAATTTGATGTCCAGGCTCAGGACGATGTCCTTGCCGGGAATCGGATCGGTACGCTTGAGCACGCGCAATACGCGGCCCCGGGCGTTGGTCTCGACTTCCTCGTAACCCACCTGGCCGTGCAATTCAGGCTCGTAGAAACGCTCGATGCCGGTTTTGCCAATTTGATGGGTGCCGCTGTAACTCACCGGATCCAGGGTCTTCAGCTCTTTCTCGTTGATCCGCCCCATGTAGCCCACCGAGTGCGCAAAGTGCGCGCCCTGCGGGTAGTGACGGACCAATTGCGCGACCACTTCCACACCCGGCAGGCGGAACTGGTTCACGGCGATGCGCGCAATCTGCTCTTCGGTCAGTTCAAACAGGATCGGCACCGGCTCGAACGGCCGGCGGCCCTGACGCATGCGCTTCTCGAAGATCAGCCGGTCCTCGGGCGTCAGTTCCAGCACTTCGACGATCACATCGAGCACCTGCTGCCAGTCGCCGGAACGCTCGCGGGTCATGCTCAGGCTGAAACTCGGCCGGTTATCGGCAATCACCACGCCATTGCGGTCGAAAATCAAGCCACGGGGCGGCGGAATCGGCTGCACATGGACGCGGTTGTTTTCCGACAGGGTCGAGTGGTACTCGTACTGGATCACCTGCAGGAAATACAGGCGCGCGATCAGCACGCCAATCAGCGCCACCACTGCAATGGCCCCGAACACGACGCGGCCACGCACCAGACGGGCGTCTTTTTCGTGGTCCTTGATGCGGATCGGCTGGGACATGAGGGCAGAGCTACTTGTGGTAAGGGTGACCGGACAGCACGGTCCAGGCACGGTACAACTGTTCGCCGATCAGGATCCGCACCAGCGGGTGCGGCAAGGTCAGCGGCGACAACGACCAGCGCTGGTCAGCCCGGGCACAGACTTCCGGCGCCAGCCCTTCGGGGCCGCCGACCATGAAGTTGACCGTACGCGAGTCCAGCCGCCAGCGATCAAGCTCGACCGCCAGTTGCTCGGTGCTCCAGGGCTTGCCGTGGACTTCGAGAGTGACAATCCGCTCGTTCGGCCCGACCTTGGCCAGCATGGCTTCGCCTTCCTGACGGATGAAGCGGGCCACGTCGGCGTTCTTGCCACGGGTATTGAGCGGTATTTCCACCAGTTCCAGCGCCAGCTCGGACGGAAGACGCTTGGCATATTCATGCCAGCCTTCTTCCACCCATTTGGGCATGCGTGAACCGACGGCGATCAGTCGCAGTCGCACAGCAGTCCCTTATTCCTGGTCTTTGTTGAGCTTGTTGAAGTGCTCGTGACCAACTTCAGGGCTGTGGTGTTTGCCATCGGCTGCACGGCTCTGCTCGGCCCCCTTCCACAGGCGCTCCAGGTCGTAGAACTGGCGTGCATTGGAAGTCATCATGTGGACGATCACGTCGTCCATGTCCAGCAGAACCCAGTCGCTGTCGCCCTTGCCTTCTTCACCCAGCGGCTTGATGCCCAGGGCTTTGACGGCCTCTCGGACCTTGTCCAGCATCGCGCCGATCTGGCGGTTGGACGTACCGGTGGCGATGATCATGTAGTCAGTGATGCTCTGCTTGTCGCGAACATCGATGACCAGCACGTCCTGGGCCTTGACGTCTTCCAGGGCGGCTACGGCGATCTTGACCAGTTCGTCGCCTTTAGGCGGCTCGGCAGCGAGTACCTTTTCCGGCAGCGGGGCACTCTTGAACGTGCCTTTGCGCTTAACTTTGTTTACGTCGTTGTTCGTCATATAAAACTCGTTTTGCTCGTATGTTCGGGCGCTTCAATACACGTTGTTGCTACGTGCCTTGAGGCACTCCTATTCAGTTCGACGCACGGTAGAGTCCGTGCGCATCGATGTAGGCCAGGACCGCGTCGGGCACCAGGAAACGTACCGACTTACCGCTGGCCAGCAGTTGACGGATCTGGGTGGCGGATACCGCGAGCGGTGTCTGCCAGACGAATGCAATCTGTCCGCTCGGCCCCTTGAGGGCCAGCGGGTCGCTCACCGAGCGCGCGGCCAGCAGGTTGCGCAAGGCATCCGGCGGTTCGCTGTCGGCATCCGGGCGTTGCAACACCAGGATATGGCAATGCTGGAGCAACTCTTCCCAGCGGTGCCAAGTGGGCAGGCCGCAAAAAGCGTCCCAGCCCAAAAGCAGAAAAACCTGGTCTTCTGCGGCCAGTTCGGCGCGCATCAGCTCCAGGGTATCAATGGTGTAGGACGGTTTGTCCCGCTGCAATTCGCGGGCGTCCACCACCAACGGCGCCACACCGGCCACCGCGCACTCGACCATCGCCAGCCGGTCTTTGGCTGACACCTGCGGCGTATTCCGATGGGGTGGCCTGGCACTCGGTGTCAGTCGCAGCTCATCGAGCGCCAGTGTTTCGGCGACTTCCAGCGCACTGCGCAAATGGCCGATGTGCACCGGGTCGAACGTTCCGCCCAGCACGCCAATGCGGCAAGGGACTGGCTCGCTGACGGTGGCCGGGGCTGGCGGGTCTAAGTCGCCCAAGTCAGGCCGGCTCCTGTCCGCGCAACTGCCCGTCGCCGACCACGATGTACTTCTCGCAGGTCAACCCTTCGAGGCCCACCGGGCCGCGGGCGTGCAGCTTATCAGTAGAAATGCCGATCTCGGCACCCAATCCGTATTCGAAGCCATCGGCGAAGCATGTCGGGGTATTGATCATCACCGACGAGGAGTCGACTTCAGCCACGAAACGCCGGGTGTCGCCCTGGTGTTCGCTGACAATCGAATCGGTGTGATGGGAACCGTAATGATTGATGTGCTCGATGGCCTGGCCCAGTCCGTCGACTACGCGGATCGACAGAATCGCCGCCAGGTACTCAGTGCTCCAGTCTTCTTCGGTAGCGACCACGGCATCGATGATTGCCCGGGTACGCTCGCAACCGCGCAGTTCGACGCCTTTTTCGCGGAACTGTGCCGCCATCGCCGGCAGGAAATCCTTGGCAACGGTGTGATCCACCAGCAGCGTTTCCATGGCACCACAGATGCCATAACGGTACGTCTTGGCGTTGAACGCGATGCGCTGGGCCTTGGCCAGATCGGCGTGTTCACTCACGTAAACGTGGCAGATGCCGTCCAGGTGCTTGATCACCGGTACGCGGGCATCACGGCTGACGCGTTCGATCAGACCACGGCCGCCGCGCGGCACGATGACATCGACGTATTCAGGCATGGTGATCAGCGCGCCGACGGCAGCGCGATCCGTGGTTTCGACCACTTGCACCACTGCGGCCGGCAGGCCGGCCTCGGCCAGGCCGCGCTGAATGCAGGCGGCGATGGCTCGATTGGAATGAATGGCCTCGGAACCGCCACGCAGGATGGTCGCGTTACCGGACTTCAGGCACAGGCTGGCGGCATCGATGGTCACGTTTGGCCGCGACTCGTAGATGATTCCGATCACGCCCAGTGGCACGCGCATCTTGCCGACCTGAATACCGGACGGGCGGTAGCTCATGTCACGGATCGCGCCGACCGGGTCCGGCAGCGCCGCAACCTGACGCAGGCCGACGATCATGCCGTCGATGCGCTCCGGGGTCAGCGCCAGACGTTCCAGCAGAGCCGGCTCAAGACCATTGGCGCGGCCGGCGGCCAAATCCAGCTCATTGGCCGCCGTCAGCTCGGCGCGGGCAGCGTCCAGCGCATTGGCGGCAGCCTGCAGGGCGCGGTTTTTCTGCGCGGTGCTGGCGCGGCCGATCACGCGGGAAGCTTCGCGGGCAGCGCAACCCAGGCGGGTCATGTAGTCAAGAACGGACTCAGTCATGGTCTGGCGTGGTCTTTGATAAGGTCTTGGTAAAGAGTAAAGCGGCAGATTATAGCTGTCGCGTCCCGGGACTAACAGCGGTGACGGGCGGATGGTCGAAATGGAGGGCAATTTGCTGACGTTCAGCCGGGATTAAGCTGCAAATTGTTATCATCACGACTCAATCAGCCCTGATAAACGTCGTTCATCATGTCCAACCTGACTGTTCGAGCATCCGCTGCGAGCCTGCCCACGGGCCTGCCGGACGCGTTTTTCGACCGCGACGCGCAAATTCTGGCTCGGGATTTACTGGGTAAAGTCATACGCCATCGGGTCGGCGACCTGTGGCTCAGCGCCCGAATCATCGAGACCGAAGCCTATTACCGCGCGGAAAAAGGCAGCCACGCGTCCCTCGGCTACACAGAAAAGCGTAAGGCTTTGTTTCTGGGTGGCGGCCACATCTATATGTATTACGCCCGGGGCGGCGATTCCCTTAATTTCAGCGCCCAAGGGCCCGGTAACGCCGTGCTGATCAAGTCCGCCTACCCGTGGGTCGATGAATTGAGCGGGCCGGCCAGCCTGGCACAGATGCTATTGAACAATCCCGACGCCCAGGGCCACCCTCGCCCGTCACAAAAACTCTGCGCCGGGCAAACCCTGCTCTGCAAGGCACTGGGCCTGAAAGTGCCGGTGTGGGACGCCAAACGCTTTGACCATGAAGTGCTGCTGGTGGAGCACGTCGGCCAGACGCCCGCCCACATCATCCAGACTACACGCCTGGGCATCCCCCACGGGCGCGATGAGCATCTGATGTACCGCTTTGTCGATGCGGCTTATGCGCCGTACTGCACGCGAAATCCGCTGCGACGGGGGCAAACCGAAGGGCGCGATTACATCCTGCTATGAACACAATCCTGTAGGAGCTGCCGCAGGCGGCGATCTATTGATCTTGATCTTTGAAAGGCAAAAGATCGCAGCCTGCGGCAGCTCCTACAGGGGCAACCAATGAAAACGGAGTTGGATTTATGGGCCAATGGCTCGATAGCGTGACCGGTTGGTTGACGGTCAACCCGCAATGGCTGGCGGCGGCAATATTTCTGGTGGCTTTTGTGGAATGCCTGGCGATTGCCGGGCTGATCGTCCCCGGCACGGTTTTACTGTTCACCGTTGCGGTGTTGGCCGGCAGCGGTGCGTTGCCGTTGAGTGAAACCTTGCTGCTGGGCTTCCTCGCCGGTGTGTTGGGTGACGTGGTTTCGTATTTCCTCGGACGGCATTTTCATCAGAACATCCGGCGCCTGCCCGGCTTGCGCCATCACCCGGAATGGATTGCCGGGGCCGAGACCTATTTTCAGCGCTATGGCATCGCCAGCCTGCTGGTCGGGCGTTTTATCGGGCCGTTGCGGCCGATGCTGCCCATGGTCGCCGGCATGTGCGACATGCCCTTCCCACGCTTTATCGCCGTCAGCCTGCTGGCCGGTGCGGGGTGGTCGGTGGCTTATTTGCTGCCTGGCTGGGCCACCGGTGCGGCGATTCGCTTGCCGTTGCCTGAAGGTTTCTGGCCTCAGACAGGAATCGTTGCCGGCAGCATTGCAGTGATGGTCGGGCTGAGCGCCACCAGTAGCTTGCGCCAGCATCGCAGGGCTACAGGGTTAATCGCCGGCATGAGTTTTCTCATTCTGGCAGGGCTGTTCATCGGCTATCCGTACCTGAACGCCCTCGATCAAGGGCTGATGACCCTGGTGCAGGAACATCGCAGCCCGATGCTCGATGAGGTCGCGGTGGTCTTCACGCTGATTGGCGAATTCCGCAACATGCTGCTGTTCAGTGCTTTGCTGGCAGGACTGCTGCTAATTACCCGACAGTGGCGGCAGGCGATCTTCGCCATCAGCACATTATTGTTCACGGCACTGGCCAACACCGCGACCAAACTTTTTTTCGCCCGCCTACGGCCGGAAGTGCTGAGCGACCCTCTGTCCAGCTACAGCATGCCCAGCGGCCATGCATCGGGCTCGTTCGCACTGTTCCTGACCCTCGCGGTTCTGGCTGGCCGCGGACAGCCACCACGCATGCGCCTGACCTGGTTACTGGTGGCCTGTTTGCCGGCGATGGCGATTGCCCTTTCCCGAGTGTACCTCGGCGCGCACTGGCCAACGGACGTAATGGCCGGCACGATGTTGGCAGCGTGCATCTGCGCGGCCAGCCTGTACCTGGTCCAGCGAAGGGAGCCGCTCAAGGCACTGTCACCCAAGGTCTGGTGGCTGATACTGCCGGCGATGATGGCGTTGTTCGCGCTCTTCGTATTGCGCCACTTGCCACATACAATGTTGCGTTATGCCTATTAGTTGGCTGGGAACCCAGTAGCAAAAAACCGCTTCACCATTAAGAGTGAAGCGGTTTTTTATCAGACTCCATTAAAGCTAGGCAATGGCAAGTCCGAACGCTCACGCACGCGATACTGAAAGACAGCAGTATCGGCACTCTTTATTACCCAACCCACAACGAACGCCCTGCGCCATTAAAACTTCCAACCAACAACTCCTTATATCGCTTTCATGCCTACTCCTGCAGGCACGCAAAATATAGCCATTTAACTTAAAGCAAACATATTAGAGATCTTTCAATTTATTTAAAAACGATACCAGCATTACAAATATAAACTAACACACAAGCCAGCCAGTTTATCACAACTACCACCAGCCTTATTCTGACTCTTGCAAGAGGCGCTATTGTTGTGATTGATGGCGGCCGGCGGTATCGGCTCGAACATCCGGCCGGGTCGTTATAAGTGGTGCAAATAACGTAGGTTCCCTGATCAGGTAAACATTTTGTGTCTTTGAAAAAAGCTAAAACATTCAGTCGCATTCAGTCGCAGTTTTGCAGTAGTGCATTCATTGCGGCGCTGGGCTGTTTGTATTAGTTTTTTGAACATCGCATCACGTACCGTGATGCGAGATCTGAAAATCATCCTGAGCTCCTCAAACGTTGCTCCCACCAAGGGTGTTTCTCTGTCGTCAGTCAACAAGGTCCATATGCGAAATGGTGTGACTTTGTTTCATGTTAATTAGTAAGCGGAAAATAAAATGAAAGCAGGAACAGTCAAGTGGTTCAATGATGAGAAGGGTTTTGGGTTTATCACACCTGATGATGGTAGCGCGGACCTCTTTGTTCACTTCAAAGCAATAAAGGCCGAGGGCTTTAAAAGCCTTAAAGAGGGACAAAAAGTGACCTTCAAGCCCGTTCCCGGACCAAAAGGAATGCAGGCAGAAGACGTAAGTCTTATATAGACACAACCTGTTAATAATAACTGATTTTCGGGCAAGCCCTGCGCCGTTTTTTTGTGGGAGCTGGCTTGCCTTTGGAGGAGACATGAAAGAATGGAGTCAAAATAATTCTGCTGACATTAATACCCCCTCGGAGGAGCTCAATGAGCAGAATGTCTTTTTTTTCCCTCGACCCAGCTGAACTCGAAGCTCTAAAAATCAAGGCTGGCCAAATGGTGAGCTACGATTTATGCCGGGGGGATAATGGTCGGTACTACGCAATCAATCTTGAAGTCGTTGATGAAGAAGAAAGTTAGCAGAGGTGCGCATGCTGTGGCCTTGTTACTGTAGTTCCTGGATGCAGGATGGTCGCACCATTTTTGATAACCCCAAGGGAAGACAGGGAAGGCAGAGTATCGGAATTTTGCCATTGACCCCAAACTGGTTTAATGGCAAAAAACCTTGATTTCGCATCCCACAGATGCCGTAAAATGAAAAAGCCAAACAACACCACCAGAAACCAGGTCGGGCGCATACGTGGTGGTTGTCCGCTGCCGCTAGCCCCATAGTAATTATGGTAATTTACCGCATTGAGTTCTGAAGAATGCTTTCAGGCAAACAACTCGCCCTGCAATTCATCCAGCAACGCCTGAATCGCATCCAGTCGTTGCTGCGGATCATCGAGTTGCAGCAGGTCGATTTTGTCCAGTTCAGCGAAGGGCAACAGGTACGCCAACTGATTGGCCAGTGACTGTTGCCCGGTCGCTTCAGTGCCCATGTTCAAGGCTTCAACCATCGGGTGTTCCGCCAGGGCCTTGAGCAATGCCACCAGGTCGGCGTCCTCGTCCTGCAGTGGCTGCTCCGGTTCGTCTTCCAGCCACTCGACCTCGGCGACGGTCAACTGATCGCGCTGGATCTCCGATCGTAATACATGGAAACGCCGTCCGCCTCGAACCCGAATCCCCAACAGGCCGTTGTCCTGTTGATTGAAATCGGTGATCAGCGCTTCGCAACCCACCAGCGCGTAGCCGGCCGGGGCGATCCCGACCTCTTCACCCTCGAGGATGCACACCACGCCGAAACCACCGCCCTGTTTCATGCAGCGGCCGATCATGTCCAGGTAACGCGCCTCGAAAATCTGCAAGTCGAGGATGCAACCGGGAAACAGCACTGTGTTCAGTGGGAAAAGCGGCAGACTCATAGACATTTCCTTTACACCACCATCGACACCGCCAACGGCAGCAACACCGCCGTGGCCACACCCATCAGACTCATCGCCAGCGCCGCGAAGGCGCCACACTCTTCACTTTCCTGCATCGCCACCGCCGTGCCGACAGCGTGGGCCGTCATGCCCAGCGCCATCCCCCTGGCTTCCGGGCTGTGCACGCCGAGCCGGGTCAACAGGGTCGGGCCGAAAATCGCCCCGATCACACCAGTAATCAAGACGAACACCGCTGCCAGCGCCGCGACACCACCGATCTGCTCAGCCACCAACATGGCAATCGGCGAAGTTACCGACTTCGGCGCCATGGTCATCAGGATCATGTGCTCGGCACCGAACCACCAGCCCAGCAGCACGCCCATGCCCGTGGCCACGACACCACCTATCACCAGCGTAGTAAATATCGGCCAGAACAACTGCCGAATCCGTCGCAGGTTGAGGTAAAGCGGCACCGCCAGCGCGACAGTGGCCGGGCCGAGCAGGATACTCAGGATCTCGGTGCTCTTGCGGTACTCGGCGTAGGTCAGACCGCAGCCCACCAGCACGCCGATCACCAGTAACATGGAGACCAGCACCGGTTGCAAAAAGATCCAGCGGGTTTTCTCGAATGCCGCCAGGACGAGCTGATAGGCGCCAAGGGTAATGCCTATGCCGAACAATGGATGGTGAATCACCGACGTCCAGGCGCCGTGCCAGTCGAAGATCATTGGCTGTCCTCGGAGTGAGCGTGACGCTTGACCATGCGCTGCATCAGCACCCCGGCGAAGGCCATCGAAAGCAGCAGCGACAACACCAGCG
Organism: Pseudomonas sp. P4_B3; assembly: GCF_056402295.1. NCBI lineage: Bacteria > Pseudomonadati > Pseudomonadota > Gammaproteobacteria > Pseudomonadales > Pseudomonadaceae > Pseudomonas > Pseudomonas sp. P4_B3. The sequence continues at coordinate 97,268 of NZ_JBFUHR010000008.1, read as the reverse complement.
CACCGACAATGGCCCAGAAATCCGCCGCAATGTCAGCGGCATAGACCATCACGCCCACGGCTGGCGGCACCAGCAACAGCGGCAGGTAGCGCAACAGGCTGCTGGCCGCCAGGTTCAGTGGCTCGCCGACCTGTCCGCGACAGATGAGGTACACCAACAACAGTAGCAACCCCACAATCGGCCCCGGCAGCACGGGCAAAAACAAATGATTGATCGCCGTGCCGAGCAATTGGAACAGCACCAGCCACGTCAGACCTCGTAGCAACATTGTTGATCCCCCGCAAAATCCGTCACCCGCATTGGCCGGGCATTATAAGCATGCCCGCGCTATAGACCGGCATTCGCCAAAAGCATGTTCGGTTGACCGGAGCGTTTGGCCATGTTGATCTAAAGTGGTAAGCCGGGAGGTTAAATCCCCCGCAAGCCAAATCTATAAAACCGATGAACCCAAGGAGAGTCTCAATGCCCTATGTTCCAGTTGCAGAGCTCAAAGATTATGTCGGCAAGGAACTTGGACGTTCCGAATGGCTCACTATCGATCAGGAGCGCATCAACCTGTTCGCCGAAGCCACAGGGGATTTTCAGTTCATCCACGTCGACCCGGTCAAAGCCGCGCAAACGCCATTTGGCAGCACCATCGCTCACGGCTTTCTGTCGTTGTCGCTAATCCCGAAACTGATGGAAGACATCCTCGTCATGCCCGAAGGCTTGAAGATGGTGGTCAACTACGGCCTCGACAGCGTGCGCTTCATTCAGCCGGTCAAGGTCAATTCGAAAGTGCGACTCAAGGTCGACCTGACCGAAGTCACCGAGAAAAAACCCGGCCAATGGCTGCTCAAGGCCACCACCACCCTGGAAATCGAAGGTTCGGACAAGCCGGCATACATCGCCGAACCCCTGTCCCTGTGCTTCGTATAAACCTTCCCGGATGCGAAGCAGCTCATGCTGTTTCGCGCCTTCTCGCGGTACCTCACCCTATATAAGGACACATAGCTGCGGCATACTCCCTCGCCTAATTGCCCGGAATCCGCTATGCGCCCACTTGCACTCCTTGCCTTGACCCTGATGCTCACCGCTTGCGGCGACGGCGAATCGCTTTTGGCCCCCGACGCCCGCCTGCCGGATGGCGGACGCTATCGCGGTGACCTGGTCAATGGCTTGCTGCAAGGCAAGGGGCGCATCGACTACCCGAACGGCAGCTGGTACGCCGGCGAATTCGACAAAGGCCAGTGGCATGGCCAGGGCGAATGGCACGGCAGCAACGGCGAGGTCTATCGCGGGCAGTTCAATCAGGGACTGTTCGATGGTCAGGGGGCACTGACCACCAACGCCAGCAGCTACAGCGGCGGCTTCAAGGCCGGCCGGCGCAACGGCGAAGGCACCCTCAAAGAAAACGGCATGAGCTATCGCGGCGAGTTCAAGGCCGATCAATACGCCGGCCTGGGTCGCCTCGAACTCGAAGACGGCAGCGCCTATCAGGGCCAGTTCGCCCACGGCAAACCCAATGGCGAAGGCCAGCGCGGCGACGGCAACGGCAATCAGTTCACCGGGCACTTCGTCGACGGCCAGCTGGAAGGCAACGGCACGTTCAACAGCGCCGACGGCGACATCTATGTCGGCAGCTTCAAGAACAATCAACTGCACGGCAAGGGCCGCTACGAAAACGCCGACGGCGATGTCTGGCTGGGCCAGTTCAAGGAAGGCTCGCTGAACGGCAAGGGCGAGTTGATCGGCACTGACGGCAGCCACTACATCGGCCAGTTCAATGACTGGCGCTTTTCCGGCCAGGGCCGACTGAACCTGTCTGACGGCAGTTTTTACACCGGCCAGTTCGACAACGACAGTTACCAGGGGCGCGGCACATTGGTGTTGACCGATGGCACCGTGCTCAGCGGCACCTGGATCAACGGCCAGCGCGTACGCGACGCCGAGGGCAAATTGTTGCCCGACACCCTGGAGCTCGGCCTGCTGGCCCAGGGGCGCCTGCTCGACGCAGCGCTGGCCAACATTCCGCCCTCGACCCCGGCGGTGGAACTGTATTCGTTGACCCTGGGCGGTGATGGCAAGCAAAGCGTGTTTCTGCGCGAATCCGACTACGTCGCCAATATGCTCACCAGCCGTTTTGGCGCTTTCGGCCAGATCCGCCTGGTGAACCATCGCGATCACCTCGCCGACCGCCCGATGGCGACTCGGGAAAACCTGCGCCGTGCCGCCCTGACGCTGGCCGAACGCAGCGGGCCGGAAGACCTGATTTTCATCTACCTGACCAGCCATGGCACCAGCGAACACGAACTGGTGCTTGACCAGCCACGCATGGAGTTGGCCGACCTGCCAGCCGACGAAATGGCGGCTGTCCTCGCCCCGTTGAAAAACCGCGACAAGATCATCGTGATCTCGTCCTGCTACTCCGGCGGTTTCATCCCCGCCCTCAAAGATGAACGGACCCTGATCATGACGGCCTCGCGGGCCGACCGAGTATCCTTCGGTTGCTCGGAGGAAGCCAACTTCACCTACTTCGGCGATGCCCTGTTCGCCCAGGCCCTGAACCAGACCGATGATCTGGAACAAGCCTTCAAACTGGCCAAGGCCACTGTCGCCGAACGTGAACTGGCGGACGGTTTCGAAGCCTCCGAACCACAGATCTGGGCACCGAAAACCGTCCTCTCGCATTGGCAACTACTGCGCAAACAGCAGGCACGAAAAGCCCTGCAAAGTGCGTCTATGGAAAGCAAGGATGCAAACAGCAACTAAGCTGAACAGTATCAAGGGAGAAACACTATGTACTTGACGCCTCAGCACGTGTTGCTTGCCGGAGCCACCGGTTTGACGGGTGAACACCTGCTTGATCGCCTGCTTAACGAGCCAACGATTACCCGGGTATTGGCCCCCTCACGCCGGCCCTTGGCCAAGCACCCCCACCTTGAAAACCCGGTCGGCGACCCGGCGGAGTTTCTGCAAGAGTTGAACGGTCGTGTCGACATCGCCTACTGCTGCCTGGGCACCACCATCAAACAGGCAGGCTCGGAACAGGCGTTCCGCGCGGTGGACCTGGACATGGTCGTGGCCTTTGCCAAACGCGCACGGGAGTTGGGCGCAAGGCATTTGATCGTGATCAGTGCTCTCGGAGCCGATCGCAGATCCTCGATTTTCTACAACCGGGTCAAAGGCGAGATGGAGTACGCACTGCGCGCGCAGGACTGGCCGCAGCTGACTATTTGCCGCCCTTCGCTGTTGCTGGGCGAACGCACCGAACCGCGACTGGGCGAGAAAGTCGCCGGCCCGTTGTCACGGCTGATCCCTGGCAAATACCATGGTATCGAGGCCTGCCAACTGGCCCGGGCAATGTGGCGCCTGGCGCTGGAAGAGCAGGACGGGGTCAGGATTGTCGAGTCGGATGAGCTGAGGAAGTTGGGCAAGTAGCCTGTGGTGCCTGAGTGGGTCTCATCGCGAGCAGGCTCACTCCTACAATTGATCTGCGTCGTTCACAAATCCAATGTGGGAGCGAGCCTGCTCGCGATAGAGCGCGAAGCGCTCTCTTACAACCCACCTGTCGCCTGAAAGCTGACCCCGATCACCGTCAGCAATGACAGCGGCAGCAGCAGCGTGTCGAGCAACGCACTGGCCGGCAGGTCGACGCCTGGATAGCTCGGTGCTTCCGCGCCAAAACGGTCCTTGGCGCAGCACCCACCGTTCATCGCGTACAAATCCAGACGAGTCCCCGAGTACACCACCGGCGCGCCCGGCTTCGCCGCATCGAGGGTGCGCGCCGTGGCGCACCCGACCAATTGCAGCGCCAGTACCATCACCAGCAGCTTATTCATCACTGGTCATATGATGCTCGCCCCAGCGCGGCAACATGTCCTGAGGAATATTCAGCAGGTTGAGAATCCGTGCCACGACGAAATCGATCAGGTCGTCGATAGTTTGCGGCTGATGATAAAAGCCCGGTGATGCCGGCAGGATTGTCACGCCCATGTTCGACAACTTGAGCATGTGCTCAAGGTGAATGCTCGAATACGGCGCCTCGCGAGGCACCAGAATCAACTGGCGACGCTCTTTCAGCGTCACGTCGGCGGCACGCTCGATCAGGTTGTTGCAGGCACCCGTGGCGATCGCCGACAAAGTACCCGTCGAACACGGCACCACCACCATCGCCGCTGGTGCGCCAGAGCCCGAAGCCACTGGCGACATCCAGTCTTCCTTGCCGTACACCCGAATCTGCCCGGCGGCAGCGCCCGTGTATTCGGTGAGGAACGCCTGCATCATCTGCGGTTTGTTCGGCAGCGTGACGTCAGTTTCGGTGGCCATCACCAACTGCGCGGCTTTGGAAATCAGGAAGTGCACTTCACGATCTTCCCGCACCAGGCAGTCGAGCAGGCGCAAACCGTACTGGGCGCCGGAAGCGCCGGTCATCGCCAGGGTGATGCGGTCCGGGCCGTTGCTCATTTGAGCGCCTCGGCCAGCTTGCCGTGCAGGCCGCCAAAGCCGCCATTGCTCATGATCACCACGTGGGTGCCCGGTTGCGCCTGGCTCTTCACGCGCTCGATGATGCCTTCCAGCGAATCGCTGACAATCGACGGCACCGTACACCGCACCGCAGTGCCGGCCAGGTCCCAGCCGAGGTTGGCCGGTGCATACCAGATCACCTGATCGGCATCGACCACGCTTTCCGGTAATCCGTCACGGTGCGCGCCAAGCTTCATGGAGTTGGAGCGCGGCTCGATGATCGCGATCAACGGTGCATCGCCGATGCGTTTGCGCAGCCCGTCGAGGGTGGTAGCGATGGCGGTCGGGTGGTGAGCGAAGTCGTCATAGATGGTGATGCCACGGACTTCCGCAACTTTCTCCATCCGCCGCTTCACGCTTTTGAAGGCGCTCAACGCGGCGATGCCCATGGACGGCACCACACCGACGTGGCGTGCGGCAGCCAGGGTCGCCAGGGCGTTGGCGACGTTGTGCTGGCCAGTCATGTCCCACTCGACCACACCCTGGGCGACGCCATCGAACATCACTTCGAACTTCGAGCCATCTTCACTGAGCAGCTTGACCTGCCACTGACCGCCGGCACCGGTGGTTTGCACCGGCGTCCAGCAGCCCATCTCGATAACGCGCAACAAGGCCGGCTCAGTGGTCGGATGAATCACCAGGCCTTCGCTCGGGATGGTCCGCACCAAATGATGGAACTGTCGCTCGATGGCCGGCAGATCCGGGAAGATGTCCGCGTGATCGAATTCGAGATTGTTCAGGATTGCCGTGCGCGGACGGTAGTGCACGAACTTCGAGCGCTTGTCGAAGAACGCACTGTCGTACTCATCGGCTTCGATGACGAAGAACGGCGTATCGCCCAGGCGCGCCGACACCGAGAAATTTTGCGGCACGCCGCCGATCAGGAAGCCCGGGGCCATGCCCGCGTGCTCCAGTACCCAGGCCAGCATGCTGCTGGTGGTGGTCTTGCCATGCGTACCGGCAACGGCCAGTACCCAACGACCTTGCAGCACGTGATCCGCCAGCCATTGCGGGCCGGAGACGTAAGGCAGACCTTTGTTCAGCACATACTCCACAGCCGGGTTGCCCCGGGACATGGCGTTGCCGATCACTACCAGATCAGGGGCCGGATCAAGTTGCGCCGGGTCGTAGCCTTGGGTCAATTCGATGCCCTGGGCTTCCAGCTGAGTGCTCATCGGCGGATAGACGTTGGCATCGGAGCCCGTCACGTGATGGCCCAGCTCTTTGGCCAGAACCGCCATTGACCCCATGAAAGTGCCGCAGATACCAAGAATATGAATGTGCATAGTCGACCTCGTAAAACATGGCCGCAGGTTAGCTTAGGGAGGGGAAAATCGCACCTGATGTTTCAATGGCGCTCAGCGCAAAACCTGTAGGAGCCGGCTTGCCGGCGAAGACAGTCTCCAGACCGCCTTCGCCGGCAAGCCGGCTCCTACAGGTCGACGCAGCAATTACCGAGCGATGCCGTGTTTACGCAGCTTCCGATAGAGGGTATTTCGACTGACCCCCAACTGCTCAGCCGTATGCGTCATGTGCCACCGCGTCTGCTCCAGCGCATTGAGTAACGCCAGCCGCTCGGCATCATCCAGCGGATGCTCTGATGGCTCCTCGATAGCCTGCGCCGCCACCGGCCGCGCCTGGCGAATCATCGCCGGCAAATCTTCCAGACCGATCCGCCCGTCCTCACACAGTGCCGCCAACGTACGCAGCACATTACGCAACTGCCGCACGTTGCCCGGCCAGGCGAATCCCAATAAGGCCTCCCGCGCCGGCCCGTCGATCAACACAGTTTCTGCGCCTGCCTCCTCGGCCAGCAAAAAGTCGAGCAACCGGGATTTGTCGCTACGATCACGCAAGGCCGGCAACGCGACTTCCAGCCCGTTGAGCCGGTAATACAAATCCTCACGGAAGCTGCCGTCCTCCACGCGACCCAGCAAGTTGCGGTGAGTGGCACTGATGATCCGCACATTCACCGCTTCCGGCTCGCCGCCGATCGGCACCACTTGCCGGTCTTCCAGCACCCTCAGCAATCGCGTCTGCAGGGCCAGTGGCATGTCACCGATTTCATCGAGGAACAACGTGCCGCCATCGGCCTGTTGCAACTTGCCGCGCATGCCTTCCTTGCGCGCGCCGGTGAAACTGCCACCGCGATAACCGAACAGCTCGCTTTCGATCAGGCTTTCAGGAATGGCCGCGCAATTGAGGGCGACGAAGGCTTTTTCCGCCCGCTGGCTGGCGTGGTGCACCGCTTTGGCAAAGGCCTCCTTGCCGGACCCGGTTTCGCCGTTGATCAGCAGCGGCACGTCGCGTTCGTAGACGCGCAAAGCCTTACGGAAGTCCGCCTGCAACGTCGCGTCATCCAGGCAAATGCCCGACAGCCGCGGTACTTGTGCAACCTTGGCAGTTGGCACCATCGGAATCGGCAGCGGCCGCCGTGCCTCACCGCGCAATACCGCGAACAGCTTGCGACCATCGCGGGTGCGCAACGGCCAACTGGCGGCGGCATTGGTGCTCGCGCGACCGAGCAACTCATCGAGCGAGCAATCGAAAAACGCCTCCACCGGCTTACCCAGCAAGCCGCCGCGAATATGTCCCAGCAGGTTCAGCGCACTCTGGTTGACCGCGCAAATTCGCCCTTCTCCGTCGAACGCCAGCAACCCTTCGCTGAACAAACCGACAGACTCGGCCTGCAAGTGAAAACGCAACAACCATTGGTTGTCGAAGCAGCGCAGGAAGTAGCAGCTCTCGATCATCTTCGCCGACAGATTGACCAGCGCCATGGTGTGGAACTGGCTTTGCCGCGACACATCGCGCCGCGCCGACGACACGTCGAGCACCGCCAGCAGTTCGCCATGGGGATCGAAGACCGGGCTCGCCGAACAGGTCAGGCCGGTGTGGCGGCCGCGAAAGTGTTCGTCCTGATGGATGGTCAGCGACTGACGCTCCACCAGGCAGGTGCCGATGCCGTTGGTGCCTTCGCAGGCCTCGCTCCAGTCGGCGCCGAGCCAGAGCCCGGCACGCTCGAAAATCTGCCGCTCTGCGGGCGCGGTGACGCAATTGAGGATCACGCCGCGGGCGTCGGTCAGCAATACCGCATGGCCGGCACCGGAGAGCTGCTGGTGCAGGCTGGTCATTTCATTGCCGGCGATGTGCAGCACTTGCTGCAAGCGTTCGCGGCTTTCGAGGACGCGACCATGTTCCAGCACCGTCGGCGCGATGCTCAGGGCCGGATCGAGGTGATAGTCCTCAAGGCAACGCAGCCAGGAACGGGCGATGGACGGATCGCTGCCAGGGCCGTGCAGGTGGGCCTTGCCCTGGGTCACGGTCAATACTTGCTGGGCATGGCGACTCAAATGGTTGTCGTGCATTTCTTATTATTCTCCCCGGGGCTCGGCGTCCCGTGCATGAGGTGATGCCGAGCATCCTCCAGCCTGGCCTGCATTGCAATGCTTGCAAGTCTACCCAGTCACAGGTTGTGCCAGAAGCGGTACAAAGTGTCACGCCGGCTGTACCGAAAGCGTCACAGGCATGTTCCATCCGTCCGACAAAAAATGCGCAAGGCCTTGATTTGCCTGAGCTGCAGCGCACTGGCCCGTCCCTTGCTCTACGCTTAAAGCAAGCGCACATGCGCGACTCCCTATAAGCACAAAAGCAAGGAGAGACCACCATGCGTTACGCTCACCCCGGTACTGAAGGCGCTATCGTTTCGTTCAAAGCCAAATACGGTAACTACATCGGCGGCGAGTTCGTCGCGCCTGTCAAAGGTCAGTACTTCACCAATACCTCGCCAGTAAATGGCCAACCGATTGCCGAATTCCCCCGTTCCACGGCCGAAGATATCGACAAGGCCCTGGACGCTGCCCACGCCGCTGCCGACGCATGGGGTGCCACGTCCGCCCAGGCGCGCTCGCTGGTGCTGCTGAAAATCGCCGACCGCATCGAGCAGAATCTGGAAACCCTGGCAATCACCGAATCCTGGGACAACGGCAAAGCCGTGCGCGAAACCCTCAACGCCGACATCCCGCTGGCCGCAGACCACTTCCGCTACTTCGCCGGTTGCCTGCGCGCCCAGGAAGGCAGCGCTGCCGAAATCGACGGCAACACCGTGGCCTATCACATCCATGAACCGCTGGGTGTGGTCGGGCAGATCATCCCTTGGAACTTCCCGATCCTGATGGCCGCCTGGAAACTCGCCCCGGCCCTCGCCGCCGGTAACTGCGTGGTGCTCAAGCCTGCCGAGCAAACCCCGCTGGGTATCACCGTGCTGGTCGAACTGATCGGCGACCTGCTGCCACCGGGCGTGCTGAACATTGTGCAAGGTTTCGGCAAAGAAGCTGGCGAAGCGCTGGCCACCAGCAAGCGCATTGCCAAGATTGCCTTCACCGGCTCGACCCCGGTTGGCTCGCACATCATGAAATGCGCGGCCGAAAACATTATTCCGTCCACCGTGGAACTGGGCGGCAAATCGCCGAACATCTTTTTCGAAGACATCATGCAGGCCGAACCGTCCTTCATCGAGAAGGCCGCCGAAGGCCTGGTGCTGGCGTTCTTCAACCAGGGCGAAGTCTGCACCTGCCCTTCCCGCGCCCTGGTGCAAGAGTCGATCTACGACGAGTTCATGAAAGTGGTCATGAACAAAGTCCTGCAAATCAAACGTGGCGACCCGCTGGACACCGACACCATGGTCGGCGCCCAGGCGTCAGAGCAGCAATTCGACAAAATCCTTTCGTACCTGGAAATCGCCAAGGGCGAAGGCGCCGAGTTGCTGACCGGCGGCAAGGTGGAAAAACTCGAGGGCAACCTGGCGAGCGGGTACTACATCCAGCCGACGCTGCTCAAGGGCACCAACAAAATGCGTGTGTTCCAGGAAGAAATCTTCGGCCCGGTGGTGAGCATCACCACCTTCAAGGACGAAGCCGAAGCCCTGGCCATCGCCAACGACACCGAGTTCGGCCTGGGTGCCGGCCTCTGGACCCGCGACATCAACCGCGCCTACCGCATGGGCCGCGCCATCAAGGCCGGTCGTGTGTGGACCAACTGCTACCACCTGTACCCGGCACACGCCGCGTTCGGTGGTTACAAGAAGTCCGGCGTCGGCCGTGAAACCCACAAGATGATGCTCGACCACTACCAACAGACCAAAAACCTGCTGGTGAGCTACGACATCAATCCGCTGGGCTTCTTCTAAGCCGACGAATCTGAATCGGGCGTAGGAGCTGCCGCAGGCTGCGATCTTTTGATCTTCGCTTGTCGGTGGCTCCAGTCGTCTGATTGAAAAGATCGCAGGCTTCGCCAGCTCCTACAGGTAAAGCGCTCCAACTCACATACCAAACATAGCCCTGCTGCTCTGGCACGGGCTTTGCGTGCCCGCATCACAGATAAATGCCATACCCGAAAGTCCAACAGATCAAACAATAAAAAAGACAGAGAGGACTTATGACTTCTTCCACACAGCTCAAACCCACACTCGGCACCCTGCATCTATGGGGCATTGCCGTCGGCCTGGTGATTTCCGGCGAGTACTTCGGCTGGAGTTACGGCTGGGGCACCGCAGGCACACTGGGTTTTCTCGTCACCGCACTGATGGTGGCGACGATGTACACCTGCTTCATCTTCAGCTTCACCGAACTGACGACTGCGATTCCCCACGCTGGCGGGCCATTTGCCTATAGCCGCCGGGCCTTTGGCGAAAAAGGCGGGTTGATTGCCGGCATCGCCACCCTGATCGAATTCGTCTTTGCACCACCGGCCATCGCCATGGCCATCGGCGCCTACCTCAACGTGCAATACCCGGAACTGGACCCGAAGATCGCCGCCGTTGGCGCCTATTTCGTGTTCATGGGTCTGAACATCCTCGGCGTCAGCATCGCAGCCACCTTCGAGTTGGTGGTCACTGTGCTGGCGGTCGCCGAATTGCTGGTGTTCATGGGCGTGGTCGCCCCGGGCTTCAGCTTCAGCAACTTTGTGCTCAATGGCTGGTCGGGCGCCAATGAATTCACGATGGGCTCGATTCCCGGTATTTTCGCCGCCATTCCCTTCGCGATCTGGTTCTTTCTCGCGATCGAAGGTGCAGCCATGGCCGCCGAAGAAGCCAAGGACCCGAAACGCACCATCCCCAAGGCCTACGTCAGCGGCATTCTGACCCTGGTGTTCCTGGCCATCGGCGTGATGGTGATGGCCGGCGGCGTCGGCGACTGGCGTCAACTGTCGAACATCAACGATCCACTGCCCCAGGCGATGAAAGCCGTGGTCGGCAACAATTCGACCTGGATGCACATGCTGGTATGGATCGGCCTGTTCGGCCTGGTGGCAAGTTTCCACGGAATCATTCTTGGCTATTCACGGCAGTTCTTCGCCCTGGCTCGCGCCGGTTACCTGCCTAAAGGGCTGGCCAAACTCTCGCGCTTCCAGACGCCGCATCGGGCGATTCTGGCCGGCGGCGTGATCGGCATTGCGGCGATCTACAGCGATGGCCTGGTCAACCTGCAAGGCATGACCCTGACGGCGGCGATGATCACCATGTCGGTATTCGGCGCCATCGTGATGTACATCATCAGTATGCTGAGCCTGTTCAAGCTGCGTAAAACCGAACCGAACCTGGAACGCACCTTCCGCGCCCCGGGCTATCCGATCGTGCCGGGGATCGCACTGTTTCTGGCGGTGGTATGCCTCGTGGCGATGGCGTGGTTCAACACCTTGATCGGCCTGATTTTCCTCGGTTTCATGGCTGCCGGTTACCTGTACTTCCAGCTGACCGCCAAGCAACGTTCCGAGGCACCGGCAGACGCTATGCTCGAAGGTATATGAGATGCACCGGCGCCGGGCCCACTGCCTGGCGCCTGCATTAATGAAGTGCACACCGATTCCCTGTGGGAGCAAGCCCCCTCGCCACAGCTCGCTCCCACAAGGGTCGGTCGTGAACTGAAGACTTGTACATAACAGGAGGCCCCGCCCCATGGCCGTATATGCCCATACCGTCGGCGCCCAGACTTACCGCTTCGACAGCCTCAAGGAAGTGATGGCCAAGGCCAGCCCCGCGCGCTCCGGAGATTTTCTGGCCGGCGTCGCAGCCCTTAATGACGGCGAGCGTGTCGCGGCACAGATGGCTTTGGCCGACACGCCGCTAAGCCACTTCCTGCAGGAAGCGCTGATCCCCTACGAATCCGATGAAGTCACCCGTCTGATCATCGACACCCACGACAAACAAGCCTTTGCGGTCGTCAGCCACCTCACCGTCGGCGGCTTTCGCGACTGGCTGCTCAGTGATGCCGCCGACGAACAGGTCCTGCGCGCCCTGGCCCCCGGCCTGACTCCGGAAATGGTTGCCGCGGTATCGAAGATCATGCGTGTGCAGGATCTGGTGCTGGTGGCGCAAAAAATCCGTGTGGTCACACAGTTTCGCGGCACCCTGGGCCTGCGCGGTCGACTGTCCACACGCCTGCAACCGAACCACCCCACCGACGAACCGGCCGGTATCGCCGCAAGCATTCTCGACGGTCTGCTGCACGGTAATGGCGACGCAATGATCGGCATCAACCCCGCCACCGACAGCATCGCTTCGATTTGCGCCATGCTGGAGATGCTCGACGCGATCATCCAGCGCTACGAAATCCCCACCCAGGCTTGTGTGCTGACCCATGTCACCACATCGATCGAAGCGGTCAATCGCGGTGTCCCGTTAGACCTGGTGTTCCAGTCGATCGCCGGCACCGAGGCGGCCAACGCCAGTTTCGGCATCAACCTCAACTTATTGCAGGAAGGTTACGACGCAGGACTGAGCCTCAATCGCGGCACACTGGGTAAGAACCTGATGTACTTCGAAACCGGCCAGGGCAGTGCCCTGTCGGCCAACGCCCATCACGGCGTCGATCAACAAACCTGCGAAACCCGCGCCTACGCCGTCGCGCGGCATTTCAAACCGTTCCTGGTGAATACCGTCGTCGGCTTCATCGGCCCGGAATACCTGTACAACGGCAAACAGATCATCCGCGCCGGCCTGGAAGACCACTTCTGCGGCAAATTGCTCGGTGTGCCCATGGGTTGCGACATCTGCTACACCAACCACGCCGAAGCCGACCAGGATGACATGGACACCCTGCTGACCCTGCTGGGCGTCGCCGGGATCAACTTCATCATGGGCATCCCCGGCTCCGACGACATCATGCTCAACTACCAGACCACCTCGTTCCACGATGCGCTCTACGCCCGGCAGACCCTGGGGTTGAAGCCCGCACCGGAGTTCGAGCAGTGGCTGGCAAAAATGGGCATCTTCACTCAAGCCGATGGCAGGGTTCTCTTCGGCGACAGCCTGCCGCCAGCCTTCCGGCAGGCCTTGGCGCAACTGGGATGAGCATTGACATGGATAAACTACCCTTCGATCCACACAACCCCTGGCTGGAGCTGCGGCGCCTGACACCGGCGCGAATCGCTCTGGGCCGCACCGGCACCAGCATTCCCACTCGCGCACAACTGGACTTCCAATACGCCCACGCTCAGGCGCGGGATGCGGTGCACTTGCCGTTTGACCATGCCTCCCTCGGCGCGCAATTGGCCGAACGTGATCGCCAGTGTCTTTTGCTGCACAGTGCGGCGACGGATCGCAACACGTACCTGCAACGCCCCGATCTGGGGCGAAAACTCAGTGATGCCTCGGCGCAGACCCTGCGTGATTACGCGACGGCCCATCCGGGAGGCGTGGATCTGGTGATCGTGGTCGCCGACGGCCTGTCGGCACTGGCCGTTCATCGCCATACCCTGCCGTTTCTGACGCGTTTCGAAGAGCAAATGGCAGACGACAGCTGGACTGTTGCGCCAGTCATACTCGTGGAACAGGGCCGGGTGGCCGTCGCCGATGAGATCGGTGAGTTGCTTGGCGCAAAAATGACCGTGATTCTCATCGGCGAACGCCCTGGCCTCAGCTCCCCGGACAGCCTGGGTTTATATTTCACCTACAATCCCAAGGTCGGCCTTACCGATGCCTACCGTAATTGCATCTCCAATGTCCGGCTTGAAGGGCTGAGTTACGGCATGGCGGCACACCGTTTGCTGTATTTGATGCGTGAAGCCTGCCGGCGGCAGTTGTCAGGGGTCAATCTGAAGGACGAAGCGCAGGTTCAGACACTGGCGTCGGACGCGGAGGCCGACATGAAAGCTAATTTCCTGCTCGGCCCGCCGAATGCCTGAACCGCTTCTGCATTGCACATTCGTACCAGTTTCAGGCAGGATCGTTGCGCGGCCGCCAAGGGTTTCCCATCGCCGTCAGAGACGTAAGACAGCCACTTGAAGACGAGACCTACCATGCGGATTATTCAAGCGACCCTCGAACACCTGGACCTGCTGACCCCGTTGTTCGTCAAATATCGCGAGTTTTATGGCTCCCTGCCGTATCCGGACTCGTCCCGGGCGTTCCTCGAAAAACGCCTGCGTCGCAAAGAGTCGGTGATCTACCTGGCGTTGTCCGATGACGACAGCAACAAACTGATGGGTTTCTGTCAGCTTTACCCGAGTTTCTCCTCGCTTTCGCTCAAACGCGTGTGGATCCTCAACGATATTTATGTCGCCGAGGACGCCCGCCGCCAGTTGGTGGCCGACAACCTGATCCGCACCGCAAAAAAAATGGCCAAGGAAACCAATGCCGTGCGCATGCGTGTTTCCACCAGCAGCAACAACGAAGTCGCGCAGAAAACCTATGAGTCCATCGGATTCAAGGAAGACACCGAATTCAAGAACTATGTGCTGCCGATCAGCGACGAACTCTGAATCACCTGCACCTGTGGGAGCGAGCAGGCTCGCTCCCACAGGTTCGGTATCAAGCCATCGGTCTTGTCATGACATTCCCCGCTACAATCTCGACGCGATTTTCACCTCTCGCCTCGTATAATCCCGAACTCCCCGGCTTGTAAGAAAAACTACCCTTATCCGTAGTCTTACGCGAAGTCATCCGCACAGGCCTGCTGAGTCGGGCCGTTACCACAGGTGCTTTCCATGGATTTCAACCCGATCGACATCGTCCTGCATCTCGACGTCTACCTCGACATGCTTGTAACCAACTACGGGGCATGGATCTACGCCATCCTGTTTATGGTGATCTTTTGTGAAACCGGCCTGGTGGTCATGCCCTTCCTGCCGGGCGACTCCCTGCTGTTCATCGCCGGTGCCGTGGCGGCCGGTGGCGGCATGGACCCGGTACTGCTCGGCGGCCTGCTGATGCTGGCGGCGATTCTGGGCGACAGCACCAACTACATCATCGGACGAACGGCGGGTGAAAAACTGTTCAGCAATCCGAATTCGAAGATCTTCCGTCGTGACTACCTGCAACAAACCCACGACTTCTACGACAAGCATGGCGGCAAAACCGTGACTCTGGCGCGCTTCATGCCGATCATCCGCACCTTTGCACCATTCGTCGCCGGTGTTGGGAAAATGCCTTATCCGCGGTTCTTCGCCTTCAGCGTCTTTGGCACTGTCCTGTGGGTCGGCGGGCTGGTGACGCTCGGTTACTTCTTCGGCAACGTACCGTTCATCAAGAAGAACCTGTCGCTGCTGGTAGTCGGCATCATCCTGTTGTCGTTGGTGCCAATGATCATTGGCATGGTACGTAACCGCCTTGCAGGTTCGAACTCCAAAGCCGAATCGCGCTGACACGATGTGGTCCCTGAGCGCCTGGCGTCGCCGGCGCACCTTGGCAAAGCACCCGATTGCCGATGACATGTGGCAACGGGTGCGCCATCACCTGAGTTTTCTCGATGGCCTCAGCGCCGCCGAAGACCAATGGCTGCGCGAAGCCTGCGTGCTGTTCCTCGAAGACAAGCACCTGAGCGCCCTGCCCGGTGTCGAACTGCATCAGGAACAACGCTTGCTGCTCGCAGCCCAGGCGCAACTGCCGCTGCTGCACCTCGGCGACCTGAACTGGTATCAGGGCTTCCACGAAATCATTCTCTACCCCGACGACTTCCTCAGCCCCCAGCGCCATCGCGATGCCAGCGGCGTCGAGCACGAATGGGACGGAGAACACAGCGGTGAAGCCTGGCAACAAGGCCCGATCATCCTCGCCTGGCCCGGCGTAATGGCCAGCGGAGGCTGGGAAGGCTACAACCTGGTGATCCACGAACTGGCGCACAAACTCGACATGCTCAATGGCGTCGCCAACGGCCTGCCGCCGTTGCATGCCGACATGCGCGTCAGCGACTGGGCCAACGTCATGCAAGAGGCCTACGACGACCTCGACCGGCAACTGGAACGCAATCCCGATGCCGAAACTCCTATCGACCCGTATGCCGCGGAAAACCCTGCCGAGTTCTTCGCCGTCACCAGCGAATACTTCTTCAGCGCCCCGGATTTGCTGCACGAGGCTTATCCACAGGTGTACCAGCAGCTGAAGTTGTTCTATCGCCAGGACCCTCTGGCGAGGTTGAAGCAACTAAAGGCGCATGACCCTGTCTATCAGGCACACCAGTGAGCGCCATACGACTTCTGGTGCGTGGCGTCGATCCAGGAATATGCCTATAATCGCCGCCACTTTTTGGTCAATCCGGCCAAGTGTTTTTGGTCAACTAACGGGGGCAACGCCCAATGAGCTACAGCAAGATTCCGGCTGGCAAAGACCTGCCGAACGACATCTACGTCGCGATCGAGATTCCGGCCAACCACGCGCCGATCAAATACGAAATCGACAAAGACAGCGATTGCCTGTTCGTTGACCGTTTCATGGCCACCCCAATGTTCTACCCGGCCAACTACGGTTACATCCCGAACACCCTGGCTGACGACGGTGATCCCCTCGACGTGCTGGTTGTAACCCCTTACCCGGTTGCTCCAGGTTCGGTGATCCGCGCTCGTCCGGTCGGCATCCTGAACATGACCGACGATGGCGGCGGCGATGCCAAGGTCATCGCAGTCCCACACGACAAGCTGTCCCAGCTGTACGTCGACGTGAAGGAATACACCGACCTGCCAGCGCTGCTGATCCAGCAGATCGAGCACTTCTTCGCGAACTACAAAGATCTCGAAAAAGGCAAATGGGTGAAGATCGAAGGCTGGGCCGGCGCAGACGCCGCCCGCGACGCGATCACCAAGTCGGTTGCTGCCTATAAAGGTTAAGAGCGGCCGCGAGCTTCAAGCGACAAGCTTCAAGAAAAACCCTGGTTGAACCAGGGTTTTTTGTGGGCGCTTGATAAGTGCGCTAAACATAACGTTTAACCCTGCTCGATCTTGGTTTTTACTTGTTTAAAATTCCCCAAGAGCGTCTTACATCCCGTCGTAAATTTCCCGCGAAATTTGAACGAGGCGTTTATTCAAACCCTTGTTAGCCGCCAGTAGACTCGCGTTCATGAAAAAGAACACTAGCGGCCCACGCTTCAAGGCTCTCCTCGAAGCAGCGAACATCACGACCACCGGATTTGCCGAATTCCTGGATACGGCTCCGCAAAATGTACATAACTGGTACACCCGCGGTGTGCCCGCCCATTGCATGGAAGAAGTCGCCAGAAAACTCTCCGTCAGCAGCGACTGGCTGAAAACCGGCGAAGGCTCGAAAGATGCCCAGCACCTGCGCCTGCTCGAAGACTCCGGCAACATCTTCGATGCCCAGACCATCCGCGGTGTCTATACAGTCATCGAGCCTGTCGACGTCGAACTGCCATTCCTCAAAGAAGCTGTCACCGCCCCGGGTTCCAACATAACCCACGTTATAGAAGACCCCGAGAAATCCATCCGCCTGCCCCGCAGCCACCTCGATTCCCTGGAAATCAACCACGCCGACGCCATCTGCGCCCTTATGAGCGGCAATAGCATGGGCGAGAAAATTGAAGACGGTTCGACCCTGGCGATTGACCGTGGCCTGACCCAGATTGTCGATGGCGAGATCTACGCCATCGAACATGACGGCATGCTGCGCATCAAGTACCTGCACCGACTACCGGGCAACTCCCTGCGACTGCGCAGCCACAACCGCGCCGAATACCCGGATGAAATCTTCAGACCCGCCCAAATCGAAGAGCAGAACATCAGGGTGCTGGGCTGGGTGTTCTGGTGGTCGACCCTGAACAAACGGCGGCCGGCGCTGCCGTTTCTTTAAGCGCTCCAGAACGCCCATCGGCCGCCCACCCGGGCGGCCAAACGGCTCTGCCCGGCACTTCCCGCTGGGAATTTGCGTCAAACCTGCGTATGCTGCGCCCCACATTTGCGCATCGACCCGCCTTGCGGCTCAGATGCACTGACCTGACAGATGACTTTCTCACCAGGTCCCACAGCCGGACGCAAGATCCGGGTGTACGTTTTGAAGGCTGGCGCGGTTTACCAAAAATGATCCAAGCCAGTCCCCGAGAAGCCGGCCACAAGCCGGCTTTTTAATGTCTAAAAAAGTGATTCGCGAATCACTCAATTTCTTCAGTATTCAGCGCATAAAACTCCTGCAACTTGGCTTGCAACAGTTTCTTGTCTGGCAATTGGGTGTGGTACTCCGCGATCAAGGCAGGCGACAGTGAGCGGTTCAGGGCGTACTCGACGATTTCGTCCTCTTTGCTCGCGCACAGCAATACGCCGAGCGCCGGGTTTTCATGTGGTTTGCGGACATTGCGGTCCAACGCTTCAAGATAAAAATCCATCTTCCCCAGGTATTCCGGCTCAAAGCGCCCGACCTTGAGTTCGATCGCCACCAGGCAGTTCAGCCCACGGTGGAAAAACAACAGATCCAGCGCAAAGTCACGCCCACCTACCTGCAACGGATATTGCGAACCCACAAAGCAGAAGTCCCTGCCCAGTTCGATCAGAAAGTCCCTGAGCTTGTGCAGCAGGCCTCCATGCAAGTCTGTCTCTGCATGTCCACGCTCCAGAGCCAGAAACTCGACCACATAGGTATCCTTGAACACATCCAGGGCCTGGAGATGAATTTGTCGCAGCGGTGCTGACACTTTTGCCGGGCTGACCACTGAACGCTCAAACAGAGCCGCCTTGAACTGACGCTCCAGTTCGCGGCTCGACCACTTTTCCTGGATTGCCATGCGCAGGTAAAACTCACGCTCCTCCGGTTGTTTGCTCTGGTTGAGGATGATCATGTTGTGTGTCCAGGGCAATTGTCTCAGCAGTGCTGAGACTTTTACGTCATGCCTGTACGCTTCGAAAAATTGACGCATACGAAACAAATTAGGCCGGGTAAAGCCCCGCAGTCCGGGCTGAGTACGAACGAGATGAGTGGCCAATCGAGCCACCACCCCGTCACCCCACTCCGCCGCTTCAATCTTGCGACTAATGTAGGCCCCAACCTGCCAGTGCAGCTCAATCAGCTCTGTGTTGACCGCCTGCATGGCGCGTTGTCGCGCGGTCACAATCAGTTGGGTAATTTCGCTGAAAGCTGAATCGAGGGAGGTATTGCCAGGAAGGTCATTCACGTCAGGGCATTTCCATGTCGGTTGGAGGGCCCTCTCAACTACTCCTGATACTGACGCAGGAACATACACAATGTATTTCTGCATGAAACAACACTAATAAGCCTCCATCCCGCCCAGAGAACACGTGCAAAGCAAAAATGGTCGATGCTAAATCCACCCCGTCCTTCCTCTGTCTTATCTGGGTGCAATGATGCTGCTGGCGGTGCTGGGTGTGGTGCTGGTCAGTTGGCGGGGTCGAGGGGTCGATATTGTCCCGCTCGTTTTCACCCGCGAGTCAGGCTACGACCTTTCGAGCCTGCTTTCACAGGCAGATGAAACCCTACATGGCGCCAAGGATCACGGGCGCAATCGTGTGCAAACCCTGCGCAAGTTGTACCTCAACCTCACGGATAGCTGAATGACTTCACCAACGTCAGCTCCCCCACCGCACGCATCGGCACCAGGAACGTCTCCATCTTCTCGCTCGGCGTGCCTTCCTCGGTAATCACCGTCACCTGCGCCGTGGTCAGCGCTTGCACCGCGTCTTCCTGCCCCTCTTCATCACTGCTGTAGCCACCGCCAAAGTAGTTCACATAGACCAGATATTGCCCCTTGATTGGCGCGGGCATGGCGAAGATCTCCGGGCCGTAGCCGGTGGTGACGTCGACGTCGAGCGCTGCGCCGTTGGGGGCGACGCGGTCGCCGTACCAGATGTGGGCGCCGTCAGGGGTGATCAGGTGCAGGTCGAGGTCGGTGTTATCGCTGTCCCACGACAGCAAAACGCGCAACTTGGCCGGGGTCGCACCGCCGCTGCGGTTGAGAAATTGCGTGCGGTGACGTTGTTGGCCATCAGGGCTGCGTACTTCGACGCTGTTGCTGCCGTTGGGGAATGAGAACGGGCGATCGAAGCGGCCGGCCGGGTCGATTTTCAGCGGCATGCTCACCCCGTTGACGATCAGCCGGCCGGGCTCTGTCGACTTCGGTGTGGCTTTGATCTGCCCGCTGATGCGAGCGGTGTTGCCCTGCCCTGCCGGGGTATTCACCGACGAGGCCGGGTAGTTGACGGTCTGCCGGAAGCTTTCCCCTTCGCCCTCAGGCGCGCCGGTGCGCCAACCGCCTGCGGGGGTATCGAGTTTGACGCTGTCAGCCGCCATCACCGATGGCAACGCCACCAGCGAACAGAGAAACAGCAAGACCTGTGGATAACGGAGTTTCATGGCCTATTCCAGCAAGAGGTGGCGGGCGAGCCCTTCGATGTAGGTTTCATCCTGGCCGTTGGGGTGTGCTTCGAAGGCCAGGTGCAGGTATTCGTGGGTCAGGTCGAGGCGTTCTTGCAGCGTCTGCGCGCCGCGTACGTAGATGCGCTGACGTTCGCGGTCGACATAGGGGCGGCCGAAGGCCAGGCGGCATACGGCGAAGGTGCTGACTTCGTTGTAGCCGGTTTCGCTTTCAAGCTTTGGGCGCCAGCCGCGCCGTTGTTTCTGCAGCCATTCTTGTGCGACGGGCAACGCTTCGCAGGACGCGACCGGGTTGTCCCAGCGGCTCAGACTGGCGCGTGGGTAGGCGTGCAGCAAGATGGCGTCGTAACGCTGGCCGGCCCGTGCCTGTTCGACGGCTTGCTGCCAGGACAGTTTGTCCGGGCCGGGTTGATCGGAATGGTAGGTGACGGTGCTGCCGGCCAGGACCAGGTCGCTGGTCCACGCGGCGATGTCGCGAGACCCGGACGACGCCGGACGCGGTGCGACCCGCTGACGGCTGCTGCTGTCGTCGATGCTCAGGCAGTCACCGCTGCGCGTGGCGTTTTGCAGCAGGTAGGTGCGGATGGCCACGGCCAGGGCTTTGGCGGCTTCGACCGGTTCGGCACTGGCTTCGCGCTGGAGAACACGGGCGACGTATTCTTCGCGATCCAGCCGGGCGACGAGCTTGTCGTTGAGCAGGAATAGTTCGCCGTCGCTGTGAATATCCAGCGCATTACCGTTGGCGAATTCAACACGGTAGTCTCCCTGCAACGCTCCGGAAGTCACCACACTGCCCCCCGACAGCACGCGCCGAAGTGGATAGCGCGAGAACAGGTCGACCTCTACGCATTTCCCTGCATCCGCAGGCCATGAAGCGGGAATCACCGTAGACAGTGCCTGCGCGAAATCACGCAGTACCCGCTGACTGGTGCCCCGTCCTCCGGACCAGACCGATGCGCCATCCGCCGTCCAACCGGCAAACCCGCCCTGACGCAACGCAGCATCCTGATCCGCCAACCAGCTCCAGGTCTTCACCCGCAGACGGCTTCCGAGTTCGCCGACGACATGGCCATCGCCGGCATTGAGCACCACATCGAGCAATACACGTCGGGCTTGATCCTGTGCCGGCAGTACCGACAGCACCTTCAACAGTTCCGCCACCGAAACCCGGGTAGCCGGTTGCAACGAAGGCAAATCCAGCACCCATTGCGGCGCCTGCCGCGCCTGCCAATAGGCTCGCCAGTCGGCATCGCCAATGCCCAACCGCGCGGGTTCGAAATACAGACCGCACGACTTCACCAACGCCTGATCACGCTCGATCCTGCCGCCCGCCGTGCAGCAATAAACCTCTTCCTTCGACTGGCCGCGACATTCATAAGCCGGCTCACGCGCGCCGGTGTCCACCAGCCAGGCGTAGACGAACAACTTCCACACACTGCCCAGCGGCGTCTGCAAGGTCTGCGGTAACGGTTCGCGGGTGATCACCTGCGTTCGGCTCAACGAAAACAAGTCGCCCTTGAAGGCCAGGCGCAAAGGTTCGTCCTGCGCCGTTGCCAGCACAGGGATCAAACACAGCAACCCACCTATCAGCAGCCTGTGCACGTCAGTGAACCGTAACCTGGCCAAGGGCTGCCTTTTGTTCAAGCGCCTGATGCTGCGGCGCATAAACCTGAGTGAAACGCACCGGCGGCAAGTTGAACTGCCCCTTCTGCGAGAAACGCACCAAGTGCCGCAGGCGCAACTCGCCACTCAAGGCATCCACCGGAACGGCATAAGCCATTTGCCCCGGTTCGAAACGCGCCTTCTCCAGCGCTGTTGGCTCGGTGTCGGCCTTGCCCATGAGCTTGATGCCCCAGGTGGTGCGCTCGACATCGGCGCCCGGCGGCAGCGGCACTTCCAGCATGCCGTAACGCAACGGTCTGGCGGCTTTGCTGGTGACGATCACTTCGTCGAGATAAAGGTTATCGCTCGACAGTGGCGCATTGCCGACCGCTTCGAGTTTGAAGGTGAAGGCTTCATCCCCCGGCACCAGTCGCGACAGGCGACGGGTGATGGTCACGGCCATCGGATCGACCGCCGGCTGTTGGCTGCGGTAGCTCAGTGCAGCACGTAACGGACGCTCTTGCGCGCCGCTTAGCGTCAATACCGTCGGCACGGGCGCAGCCCCCTGCCACGTCCAATACATCTCACCAGAAACCCCGTACTGCTTCTTCCAGCCTTCACCCGGCGCCAATGCAATGGTGGGCGATGCCTGCTCGATGCTGCGTTGCAGCCAGGTCAACGCCAACGCACGCTCCAGGGTCGATTGCTGCGGCAACAAACGTTGCAACAACGCTTGAGCGTGAGCCTGATCGAAGGGCTGCAGCGACAGGTTCAGCGCTTCGGCAAACGGCTGGGAACTGACCGCCAGACGTTGCTGCGCGTCGGCCAGTTGCCGGTTGAACACATCCGGCAAAGCGACCTTCGCTTGCCTGGCCAGCGATGCCGTCAGCACCCGTGCGGCCGCCAGCCCCAAGGCTGAATCCGGATCGCTCATGACGAGGCTGTCTTCGCCGTCTTCCATCAGATTCGCGGCAGTGCCCTCGCCCGCTTTCGCCAGGTCGTCCATCAAGCCACTGAGCAAGGTGTTGACCGGTAACTGCATCTGTCGGGCAAACGACAGGATCAGCGCCCGCTGCAACAGCGGCGTGCTCTTCGCCTGCTTGGCGTAGACCTCCAGCACCCGCTGCCAATGCTCCGGCGGCAGGCTCAGTTCAAGCACCTGGCTGGCATGCCAGTCGGCGTAATAGGCGTAAGCGGTGAGGAACGCATCCGGCTCGCCGTCCATGCCCCACCAGGTGAAACACGCCGAAGGGCCAGCCATTTGCACCAGGCGCAAGCGACTGTTTTGCATGATCAGGCGCAGGCGATCGCGGATCTGCGGATTCGCCGCCAGCGTCGGGTAGGCGATGCTCAACGGCAACAGGCGACTGGCGGTCTGCTCGACGCCACCGTAGGGGTAGCTCAGCAGGTCGTCGAGGGCAGAACGGAACAACGCTGGCGGACTGTCATCCAGACGCAGGCGGATATCACTGGCGTCTGTCGGCAACGTCAGCGGCGTATCGCCCTCACCCACATCAAGGCTCTGGGTTTGAATCACCTGCCAGCCTTCACCGGTCGCGCTCAGGTGCACCGTCAGGGCGTCAGCGGTTTTGCCGTCCTGCACCAGCTCGGCGCTCCACTCGCCGTTGGCCAGTTCAATCGCCGGCAACGGGATGTAATTGATGCCGCTGTTCAAGGTCAATGGCACGCGCTGTTCGTTGCCGACGTAGCGAGTCACCAGTTCGGCCTTGACCGGTTTCTCGGCCTGACTGAAGGCGAACACGCCGAGGTCCGGTTTGTCGCCGGCGCGGAATCGAGTCGGGCCGCTCCACTTCAGGTACAGCGGTTTTTCCGAGCGTACGAATTGCTTCTTCTGCCCGACCTGACCACCATCGGCGATGGCCCTGGCGGTGATGCGCCAGCGGGTCAGGGAGTCGGGCATTTTGAAGGTGAAGCGGGTTTTGCCTTGGGCATCGGTCAGCAACTCAGGTTGCCACGCCGCCGTGTCGACATCCTCGCGACGCGGTCGCTCCAGCACTTTCACGCCGCGCTCACTGCGATTGGCTTTGCCCGGTGCACCGGGGCTGCCCGGCAGGGCGACGTCATAACTGATGAACGACAAACTGGCGCTGGTGCGCACGTTGTTACGCCGTGGGTGATAGAAGAACTGGTCGATGCTCGGCGCGACTTCCGGTTGCAGCGCGTAGACCATTTCATCGACCACGCTGACCGTCAGGTGCGCGGGAATCGCTTTGCCGGCGAATTGGGTGGTCAGGTCCACCGAGACGGTTTCGCCCGGCTGGTAGGTCTCTTTATCGGTGGCGATGGCCACGTCGATCTGCGGCGTAATCACTTTGATGCCGGCGTTCTGGAAACTGTACTGGCCGCCCTTGGTGTACAGCACCGAGAAGGTCAGGTTCGGCGCGAAACCGTCCTTCACCGGGATGCGCGCGCGGTATTGGGTATCGCTGAGTTTTTCCATCTTCAGCCAGTCGTCGCCTTTGGAAAGTAACGCAGTGGCTTCGACCTTATCGCGCTCCAGAGACAGCAGCGCATCGCTCACTGGCTCGGGGAAAGTGATCAGCGCCAGCGCCTCATCACCTGCTATGTACTCGGGCTTGTCGAGGACGATTTCCACGGTGCCGGGTACGGCTTTGACACCTTCGCCGGTAACCGAATGACCGGTGGCACCGACCACCCGGCCATGATCATCCCTGAGCGTCAGGTTGTAGGTGCCCGGCCGGTCAAAGGCCAGGGTGAACCCCTTGTCGATTGCCGCGAGTTTGCCTTCGCCGATGCTCTGGTCTTCCAGGCGTACCCAGCCGTAGCTGCCCGGCGTAACGGCATCGACCTGCTCACCTTCGCGGGTGTAGCTGAAGGCAACCCTGTCACCCACCGCGCTGAAACGCCGAGGCGCGCTCAAGCGGAAATTCGCCGCGCCACGGTCGATGAGGATTTCCTTGGTGGTCTTGACCCGATACGCCGCACCGTCGCTGGCAAACACCGTGAGCATGTAGCGACTCGGTTTGTCGGCAGCCGGCAAGTCGAGGGACGCGTTGCCCTTGGCATCGGTGGTCAATTCGGTGCTGGTCAGCTCCACCGGAAATTGCCCGAGGTATTGCAGTTCGTTGTCGACCATCGACAGTTGCTGGGCGCGCAGGCTCAGACTCAATTTCGCATTGGCCACCGGTTTTCCGTCCGGGTACAGCAGCACCAGGTTGCCCTTGACCGGCTCGCCAGTACGGTAATCCTGCTTGGCCAGATTGAGCGAAATCTCGAAGTGCGGCTTGATGTATTCAGCGACACGAAAGGCGCTGCTGTAGGCCTGATCCTTGTAGTTGAAACGCAGTTCATAACCACCGGCCACGGCGTTATCGGGCAACTGGAATCGGCCTTGAGTGCCAGCCTTGGAATCGAGTTTCAGATCGAGGGATTGCAGCGCCGTGCCGGTCGCATCGAGCACGGTCACGTTGACGTCGGCCGGGGTGGGCTGCACCGAATCCCGGGCATTCTTGAACTCCCGCCCGACGATTTTCAGCGACACCCAGTCCCCCGGCCGATACAGCGGCCGGTCGGTGAAGGCATAGAGTTTGGTGTCATAGATTTCGCTGTCGTAGTAGAAGTTCTCGGAGACGAACACCCCACCCTCTTCGTCTTCGCCGATCACGAACGAGCGCTCGGGGCTGACGTGTTTCAGGCGTAGCAAACCATCGGCATCCGTGGCGCCGCTGCTCATCACGCCGAGGCCGTCAGTCCACAGCACATTGACCTTCGGCACCGAGCTGCCTTCGTGTTTGCGCGCAGTCCACACCAGCAATTCGTCACCGGCAATCTTGCTCACCGCCACGGTGTTGGAGACAAACACCATGGTGGTCGCGCGGTACTTGCCGATCAGCGCCTCCACCAGATAAAGACCCGGTTTGAGATGGCCCAACGGGATGTACACGTTGCCCGGCGCGACGCTGACGAACTCACTGGAAGAACCGGCCAGGTTCACCCCTGCAGGTGGCTGGATCGGCTTGGCCTGCCACAACGGATAACGGAACTGGCTGA
This sequence comes from Pseudomonas sp. P4_B3, assembly GCF_056402295.1. Lineage (NCBI taxonomy): Bacteria > Pseudomonadati > Pseudomonadota > Gammaproteobacteria > Pseudomonadales > Pseudomonadaceae > Pseudomonas > Pseudomonas sp. P4_B3. The sequence continues at coordinate 71,524 of NZ_JBFUHR010000008.1, read as the reverse complement.
CCACCGGCAAACCCGGTATCAGCGCGAATTGCGGCTGCGCATCGTAGGGTGTTGGCGCGGCCATCGCGTCGCCCATTTTCAGCTCCGGCACTTCCTCGGTGACTTGTTTACGCGACTCGTAGGAAAACGCCCGCTGCATCACCCGACGGGATTTGCGATACCAGTTGTCCCACAGGTAAGCGAGAGTGTTGGACAGCCCTTCACCTTTGAACTGGCCATCGCTGACCACCCGATGCAGGTTCTTCTGGCGCTTGAGAAAATCCATTGGCTTGTCGATGCGATACACCCGAATGTCGGCACCACCGTAGGGCTCCATGCGAAACCGGCGATAGTCGCGACCCGGCGCTTCGAGGCGCACCATCGCCTGTTCATCGCTGGCAAAGCTGCTGTCGGCCAGCAGGAAAAAACTCTCGCCGGCCACTGGTGCATAGCCGCTGGACGGGACCGAGTCGTCCGCATCAACCGCCGAGAAAGGCAGCACCAATACCAACATCAGAGACAGAAAACGCAGCATGCGGGCACCGGTCATTGGGAAAGAAAATTCAGTCGATAGACGCCGATGAAGTTGGGGTTGGCTGCGTCGGGTATCCATCGGGTGTCCTTCCATGTCATGAGTTGCTGCAGGCTTGCCGAACGCATGCCGTTGTCGGTGGGTGTGGTGGTGCCGGTGTGATAGGCAATGTAGCGGCCCATCCAGATCATCAGGTGCTGGTCGTCGCCCTGATCGAAAAACATCAGGTCGCCGGGGCGTGCTTGAGCCACATCGCGGCTGACCAGATGGCTGTTGAACTGGATCAATTTGATCGCATTGACGTATGGCCCGACTTTGCCGCCGCCCTGCTGCCATTGCTGGGCAAGACCGCGCTGGGCATCGCTCAATTGCAACTCCGGCGGCAGATAACGATTGGACAGGCCATTGCTGCGCAGCCATTTGTCGTCATGGACTTTCAGCGCTTCGTTAGCGGCGAAGCGCACCAGTCCGGCGCAGTCTTGCTGATACCAACGGGGGCTCGGGCCCTGGCTCAGTTGCTCCTGGGCGATGCGCACGAACCAGGCACGAAACACCTGGGATTGCTGTGGGTCAAGCGGCGGTGTCTCGACAGCGCGGGCACCCGCGCTCAGCAACAGCGCCAACAGGCCGAGACTTCGGATCAATGCCGTCACAGGGCTTTCCACTCCAGCGGCAGCCACTGCCAATGGCCGTCGGGCTCGCTGCCTTCGGGCAAGGTCAGAGCGTATTTGCCGTAGCCGCCGAGCTTGCGCAGTTTCGGAATCAGGTAGGTTTGCGCGGCGTTGTAGAACACCGGTTCCATGTCCTGGGGCAGGCTGTCGAGGGTTTCCTGCTGCATCAGTTGCGCCATGGACTCCGGACCGAAATAGACCGGCATCAGCAGGTCTTTGGGCACCACGTCGGCCATTGGCGGGAAACGTTTGTCGAGGGTGCCAAGAGCCTTGTCCACCAGCTTGTCATCGAGGGAAAACAGCAGCATCGAACCGTGACGCGCCAGGCTCACGCGCATGAACGCCTTGCCGCTGATGGCATCGGGATCTTGAGCTTCCTTGGCCGTATAGGGACCGAAACTGGAGCTGACCTGACGTTGCCACTGATGGCTCTGGCCTTGCTGTTTTTCCACCACCGGGAAGGCGCCTTCTTCGACATTGCTCTCGTAGGCACCGACCATCGAGCCGAACAGACTGCCCAAATCTCCATCGAGTTTGCCGCCGCCATCATCGTTGAGGCTGGCCACCAGTAAGGGTGTGTACAACCGCGAATCGGCATACCAGCACAGGCCCGCCGCGCCGGCCATGTGTTCGGTCAGCGCCTGAGCCACCTTCTCCTCGGCACCGAGTTTCACCAGCAGCGGTTTCTGTTGTTCGGCAGCCAGCGGCAACGCCACGCAAGCGCTGGCGCCCATCGGCATGGCTTGCCAGATCGGCTTGAAATCGAAGTCCGGCTGATTCTCCAGTTCATCCATGGCCAGGAAGCTGTGCCAGCCCTTGTCGTCCATGTCGAAACGCAGGCCAGCGAAATTCGGAATGAAGCGCTGATACCCCATGGCCAGCACACTGGCATTGACCGACAGGCGTTGTTTCACCTCCGGAGCACGCGGCGGCAGGCCGAAAGCTTCGGGAAACAGTTTGTCGCCATTGAGCAACGCGGCAATGGCCGTGGTCGATACGCTGCCCGATTCTTCCGTTGCACCGCTTTGTGGATCGTAGAGCTTCGCCGGGTTGGACAGCACCACCAGTTTGTCGCCATGGGACGCAAACAGCAGCGCCTTGCTGGCGTTGTAATTGAGTTGATAGAGCGCCACGTCGTCGGTGCCGACCTTCACGTCAGCGACTTTGCTCAACTGCGAGTCGTCCAGCGCCACTTTGGCCAGCGGCTCCAGCACCTTGGCCAGCCCGCCGCGATCCATCACCAGCAGGAAATCCTTGAGCCGCCCATCCGCCCCGCGCCACAACGCTACGTCGGCAGGCTGATCGAACAGCCGCTCGATCAAGGTGTCCTGCAGTTTCAGGTCATGTTCGTAGATGATCCGCCGCAAGCTGCCGATCAACCCCAGGCGGTCGGCATGGCTTTCGTAATAGAAGACGAAGTCTTCGGTCAGGGTTTCCTTGAGAAACGGCACTGCCAGCAAGTCCTTGGGCAACTGGCTCAGGGAATGGGTTTCCAGCAAGCCATCCGGGCGGCTCATGCCCAGTTTGTCACTGGCCAACGCAGGCGCCGGGGCCTTGGGCTTGTGCATGAACCACCCCAACCCACCGGCCACAACGACGACCAGGCATATCCCGATCAGCAGTGTCGGCCAATGCAGGGAATGTTTGGCCGCTGGTGCGCCAGCGGCCGGAGTAACAGCGCTATCACTCATGTTCACAAAACCCGATGTTCATCCGTGGAGCGGGGATGCTTAGTAGTTGAAAGTCTTGACCAGCAGCAGGTCGCCGATTGCGCGCAGGGGCACGAGGAACGTCTCGCGTTTTTCATCGACGGTGTTTTCGTTGAGCACCAGGTTGATCTGCGAGGTAATCACCTCGTTCTGGTTGCTTGTCTCATCGAAGTTATAGCCGCCGCTGCCGAAGTTGCCCCAATAGTTCACGTAAACCAGATAGGTGCCATGCAGCGGTGCGGTCATGGTGAACATTTCCGGACCCGGGCCATCGACGCCGTCAGGGTCGAGGCCGCCGCCGTTGGTCAAGGCCGGGTGCGCCCAGAAGGCATGCTGGCCATCGGGCGTGACGATGTGCAGGTCGAGTTCGGCCTTCGGATCGTCCCAACCCAGCACCACGCGAATCTTCGCCGGAGTGCGCAGGTTGTTGGCTTCATAGAATTGAACACGCTTGAGCGACTGGCCTTCGGCACTGCGGATTTCGACGCTGTTGGAACCGGCACCAAACGCGTACGGCCGGGCGAAACGCCCTTGCTCGTCGGTATAGAGATTCAGCGGATTGCCATTGACCGCCAAGGTGTGCGGCCCGCGCTGAGTGCCGAGGGCCTTGAGGCGGCCTTCGATCATCGTGCGGTTGCGCTGCACGCCTCTATCAATCGGTGGCGTGGGATAGGCGACTTGCGGGTTTTCGCTACGGTCCAGCAGACCGTTGTAACGCCAGCCACCCACCGGCTCCGACAACTCGGCATTCGGCGCGGCCAGAATCACGGGCGCGATAGCCAACCCGATCAGCAGCAAAAGAAATGAGCGCATGCGACGCCTCCTGCCATGCATGACGAAACCTTGCGCCTGATCCTGGGCGCGTTACAGATGTGAATACTGCGTTTCGTCTGAAAGACCCGTGACTATTGGGTCGTAGATGGCGCAAAGGTTAGCCAGTTGGTTGTTTTTTAACAATCGAATGGCTCCGAAATTGCGGTGGGAATCACGGTAACGGGTGGACGGTGAGCCGAATAGCTATGTTATTCGGCTCATAAAGTGAGCCGAATAATCCGTATCGTCTGGTTGCCACGAACTTTGTGGCAACCACAATCAAGGCTTTCGAATCCCCCCTTCATTTGCCCATGAACCCCCTATCTGCTAGTGTCGCGCCGGTTTAACGTCAACCGGAAATCGCCGCCATGGCCCGCAAAAAAGCTGCACTGGATTTCGAACAGTCCCTCGCCGACCTGCAAACGCTGGTGGAGCGTCTGGAGAATGGCGAATTGTCGCTGGAGGACTCGCTGGCCGCTTTCGAGCAAGGCATCGGTCTGACCCGCGATTGCCAGGCGGCGCTGGCCCAGGCCGAGCAAAAGGTTCAAGTGCTGCTCGAGCGTGATGGCGAGTTGGCCGAGGAACCCTTCGACGCGGATCAGCCAGAATGATTGCAGCGTACTCGGCCACCAGCCAGGCCCGCGTCAATGCGGCTCTGGAAACCCTGTTCATCGCGCCGAGCCCTGAACTGGCGCGGTTATATGAGGCCATGCGCTACAGCGTGATGAATGGCGGCAAACGCGTGCGTCCACTGCTGGCCTACGCTGCGTGCGAAGCGTTGGGCGGCAAGGCCGAGCAAGCCAACGGCGCAGCCTGTGCCGTGGAGCTGATCCACGCCTATTCGCTGGTGCATGACGATTTGCCGGCGATGGACGATGACGATCTGCGCCGCGGCCAGCCCACTACCCACAAGAAATTCGATGAAGCCTGCGCGATCCTCGCCGGCGACGGTTTGCAGAGCCTGGCCTTCAGCGCCCTGCTCGATCCACGCCTGAGCGCGTCGGATGCCGAAATCCGCTTGCAAATGGTCAGCGCCCTGGCGCTGGCGGCAGGCCCGGCGGGCATGGTCGGCGGTCAGGCCATCGACCTCGGCTCGGTCGGCCTGAAACTTGACCAGAAAGCCCTGGAGTACATGCACCGGCACAAGACCGGCGCGCTGATCGAGGTCAGCGTCAAGCTCGGTGCCCTGGCCAGCGGCCGTGCCGAGAAAGACGAACTCAAATCCCTGCAGACTTATGCACAGGCCATCGGCCTGGCCTTCCAGGTCCAGGACGACATTCTCGACGTCGAAAGCGATACCGAAACCCTCGGCAAACGCCAGGGCGCCGACATTGCCCGGGACAAACCGACCTACCCGGCCCTGCTCGGCCTCGACGCCGCCAAGGCCTACGCCCTGGAGCTGCGCGACCAGGCCCTGCACGCACTGCGACCGTTTGACGCGGCGGCCGAGCCATTGCGCGATCTGGCCCGGTATATCGTCGATCGCCGCAGCTGACGGCGAATCCGCCAAAAAAAACCAACGCGTGGGCAGGGACCGATGCATCAGGTAAACTGCCGCATCTTTTATACCTATAACGATTCGCCTGATGCCCACGACGTTTCATGAGATTCCCCGCAAGCGCCCGACCACGCCCCTGCTCGACCGCGCGAAAACGCCGGACGGCCTGCGCCGGTTAGGCGAAGCCGAGCTGGAAACCCTGGCCGATGAGTTGCGCCTGGAATTGCTCTACACGGTCGGCCAGACCGGTGGGCATTTCGGTGCCGGCCTGGGCGTGATCGAGCTGACCATCGCGCTGCATTACGTCTTCGACACCCCGGACGACCGGCTGGTGTGGGACGTGGGTCATCAGGCTTATCCGCACAAGATCCTCACCGGTCGTCGCGAGCGCATGGGCACCCTGCGCCAGAAGGACGGCGTTGCCGCGTTCCCGCGCCGCTCCGAGAGCGAATACGACACCTTTGGCGTCGGCCACTCCAGCACCTCGATCAGTGCCGCGCTGGGCATGGCGATTGCCGCCCGCCTGCAAAACAGCGAGCGCAAGGCGATCGCGGTGATCGGCGACGGCGCGTTGACTGCGGGCATGGCGTTCGAGGCGCTGAACCATGCGCCGGAAGTGGATGCCAACATGCTGGTGATCCTCAACGACAACGACATGTCGATCTCGCGCAACGTCGGTGGCTTGTCGAACTATCTGGCGAAGATCCTTTCCAGCCGCACCTACGCCAGCATGCGCGAGGGCAGCAAAAAAGTGCTGTCGCGCCTGCCCGGTGCCTGGGAAATCGCCCGGCGCACCGAAGAATATGCCAAAGGCATGCTGGTTCCCGGCACGCTGTTCGAAGAACTGGGCTGGAACTACATCGGCCCGATCGATGGCCACGACCTGCCGACCCTGATCGCTACCCTGCGCAACATGCGCGATCTGAAAGGTCCGCAGTTCCTGCACGTCGTCACCAAGAAAGGCAAAGGCTTCGCCCCGGCGGAAGTCGACCCGATCGGTTACCACGCCATTACCAAACTCGAACCGCTGGACGCCCCGGCCGTTGCGCCGAAAAAGGCCAGTGGACCGAAATATTCCGGTGTGTTCGGTGAATGGCTGTGCGACATGGCGGCTGCCGATCCGCGCCTGGTCGGGATTACCCCGGCGATGAAGGAAGGCTCGGATCTGGTCGCATTCAGCGAACGATTCCCGCTGCGCTACTTCGACGTGGCCATTGCCGAGCAGCACGCCGTCACCTTCGCGGCCGGCATGGCCTGCGAAGGCGCCAAACCCGTGGTGGCCATCTATTCGACCTTCCTGCAGCGCGGCTACGACCAGTTGGTGCATGACGTCGCCGTGCAGAACCTCGACGTACTGTTCGCCATCGACCGCGCAGGCCTGGTGGGCGAAGACGGTCCGACCCACGCTGGCAGTTTCGACCTTTCGTACCTGCGCTGCATCCCCGGCATGCTGGTGATGACCCCGAGCGATGAAAACGAGCTGCGCAAAATGCTCACCACCGGTCACCTGTATGAAGGCCCGGCGGCCGTGCGTTATCCACGCGGTAATGGCCCGAACGCGACCATCGAGAAGGACCTGGAGCCGATCGAGATCGGCAAGGGTGTGATTCGCCGCCACGGCAGCAAAGTCGCCCTGCTGGTGTTCGGCGTGCAACTGGCCGAAGCCCTGAAAGTCGCCGAGACGCTGGACGCGACCGTGGTCGACATGCGCTTCGTCAAACCGCTGGATGAAGCGCTGGTTCGCGAAATCGCCGGCAGCCACGAACTGCTGGTGACCGTCGAAGAAAACGCGATCATGGGCGGTGCCGGTGGCGCGGTCAGCGAATTCCTCGCCCGCGAAAACATCCTCAAGTCGATGCTGCACCTGGGCTTGCCCGACATCTACGTCGAACACGCCAAGCCTGCGCAAATGCTGGCCGAGTGTGGTTTGGATGAAGCGGGAATCGAAGCGTCCATTCGCGAGCGCCTGCAACTGCTGAACCTCTAAACGCAAAACCCTGTGTAGGAGCTGCCGAAGGCTGCGATCTTTTGATCCTGGCCTTCGACAACTCCATATCTGAAAAAATCAAAATCAAAAGATCGCAGCCTTCGGCAGCTCCTACGGGGAGTTGCGTCGCATCTGAAATCTCGGATCCTCCATGAAGCTCTCTCCCTTCGCCCTGACGCTGCCCCTGCTGTCGGCCGGTCAACTGCTGGCCGACACCTTCGAACGCGATCAGGCCCTGAAGCTGCCCGATGTGTTGATCAGCGCCAACCGCCAGGTCGAAGCGCGCAATGACAGCAGTGCCGCCAACACCGTATTCACCCGCGCAGACATCGATCGCCTGCAACCCGATAGCGTCACTGATCTATTGCGCCGGGTACCTGGCGTTCAAGTCTCGCAGACCGGCGGGCGCGGCAGTCTTCCGGGTGTCTACATCCGCGGCACCCAGTCGGCCCAGAGCCTGGTGCTGGTGGACGGCCAGCGCATCGGCAGTTCAACCTCCGGGGACAGTAACCTGCAGCACATCAACATCGAACAGGTCGAGCGCGTGGAAGTGCTGCGCGGCTCCCGCTCAGTGATTTATGGCAGCGATGCGATTGGCGGGGTGATCCAGATCTTCACCCGTCGTGGCGGCGAACAGGGCCTGCAACCTCGACTGCACATGGGTGTTGGCAGCAACCAGACCTGGGAACGCAGCCTCGGTTTGTCCGGTGGTGATGAAAAAACCCGCTTCAACCTCGGCGCCAGCCTCGACGAAACCGCCGGGATCAATCGCACCCACGAGTCGTATCCCAGCGACGGCGACCATGACGAATACCGCAACAAATCCGTCAGTCTGAGCCTCAGCCATGCGCTGACCGATGACATCGAAGTCGGTGCCAACCTGCTGGATAACCGCGGCAAAAGCGAGTTTGACAACCCGTTCGGGCGCTTCGACATGAATACGTTCAAGTCGGTCCAACAGCAGCCCTACAACGAATTCGATGTGAGCAGTGTCAGCAGCTACATAGACGCGCGCTTCAATGATCTGTGGAAAACCCGCGTCGAGTTCGGCCACAGCGAAAACCGCGAGAAGACCCTGGACAAGCTCAGCGATGAGCGCAGCGTGTTCAACACCTACCGCGATTCGGTGAACTGGCAGAACGACCTGACGCTCAACGAGCGCAACAGTTTGCTGCTCGGAGGTGACTGGTATGAAGACCGCATCAACAGCAGCACCGCGTTCGATGAGGACAGTCGCTGGAACCGAGCGGCGTACATCCAGTACCGCTATCAGGCCGACAGCTTTTCCACGGAGTTGGGCCTGCGTCACGACGACAACCAGCAGTTCGGCAGCCAGAATACCTGGAGCGGCACCTTCACTCTGCCGCTGAACCCGGACAACGACGTGCTGCTGACCTACAGCGAAGGCTTCCGCGCGCCGACGCTCAACGATCTGTACTACCCCGGCTTCAGCAATCCGGACCTCAAGCCTGAAACCTCGAAAAGCTATGAACTGCAATGGCGCAGCCAATTGACCGAGAGCAGTCGCCTGGAGACGTCGCTGTATCGCACCGACCTTGAAGACGCGATCATTTTCGGCAGCAACTTGCGCCCCGAGAACGTTGCTTCCGCGCGAATCAACGGCTTCGAAGCCGCACTGAAGCAGGAGCTGTTTGGCTGGCAGAGCAACCTTGGCGTGGCGATCATCGACCCACGTGACCGTGACACGGGCCATACACTGGCCCGTCGCGCGCGGCGCACCTTGAGCTGGGATCTGGACCGACAGTTCGATCGCTTGGGCCTCGGCGCCAGTTGGCAAGCGGTCAGCAGCAGCTATGACGACTTGAACAATCAACAGCCGCTGGGTGGATATGCCTTGTTGGGGCTGCGCAGCAGTTGGGAGCTCAATCGTGAAATCAGGCTGGAGCTGAAGGTCGATAACCTGCTGGACAAGGGTTACAGCCGGGCGCTGTACAGTTATCAAGGTAGCCAGTATGGGTATCGCGAGGAAGGTCGGGCGTGGATGTTCGGGGTGACCTGGACGCCTGAGATCCACTGAGATCCACTGAGATCAGTTGTAGGAGCTGCCGAAGGCTGCGATCTTTTGATCTTGCTCTTCAGTGGCTCAACATCTATCCAAATGTAAAATCAAAAGATCGCAGCCTTCGGCAGCTCCTACAGAGGTAGTGTGTCGGTACGCCGTAATTCAGCGCTCAGGGTCGATAAGTTGACACAGCTTTGCAGTCGCCTCAATCATCTGCCCACTCGGCCGCTCCAGGCCCTTGTCCGTCACCAAGCGCAACTGTCCCTGTGCCACGGCCGCCACCTGTGGCCAGGCTTTCCACGCATCGAGCTGCGCCTGTTCGCTGGCCAGAATCACCTCGGGGTTACGCTGCAGCACGGCTTCCACACTGACTTGCGGTGCCGGCAGCTTCAGGTCGGCAAACACGTTTTGGGCACCGCAGACCTCCAGTGCATCGCTGATGATCTGCTCGCCGCCAACCGTATACAGCGGCCGATCCCAGACCTGATAAAACACCCGTAACGGCTTATCCCGTCGATAGCGTTGGCGCAATTCATCCAGCCGCTGGCGTAAATCGCTGGCCAATGAAGTTCCGCGTTCAGGCCGACCAAGCTGAGCGGCTATGGTCTCGATCTGTGCGGCGAGCTGGTGCAGGCTGTGGGGTTCGGCGACGTAGGTGGGAATATTCAGTCGCTTAAGCTGGTCACGCTGGGCCGGGCCGACGCTACCGGGCCATAACAGCAACAGATCGGGTTTCAGGCTGAGCAGGCGCTCCATGTCCAACTGGCCATAGCGGCCAACGGAGGGCAGGTCCTTGAGTTGCGCAGGCCGTTCACCGGCGTCCAGCACACCGACCATGAGGTCGGCGGAGCCCAGTTCAACGACGATTTCAGAGAGCGACGGTGCGAGGCTGACAACCCGCTCGACCGCGATGGCCGAGCCACTGGCGGCCAGCAGCAACACCGCCAGCCAGAGCGCGCGCATCAACCGAGTTGACGCGGAATACGGTAGAGGTAGAACAGCACGGCGGTCGACAGTGCCAGCAGCATCAGCGGCACCGCTTCAAGACCGACGAACACCGCCAGGGCACCGATCCAGGCCGGCAGCCCGGCGACGAGGAATGCCGTACGCCGCTTGGCCGCCAGACTGATCCAGGCGGCAGGTTCTTCAGGGGTATCGAGGGCTTTCTGGGTGGCGATCAGCGCGTGTTTGTAGGCACCGAAGAACCTCAGGCTGACAAACATCGAGGCGACTCCGGCGATGAACAACGGCATCGCCAGCACCGGCAGAATGGCTTCGCCCTGGCCGAACACCGCGTTGATCACAAACAGCGGCAACAAGGCCAGTGCCAGGTACTGCCACCAGTTGACGGACAGTCGCCGCCGCACCTGACCGCGGGTCACGCCCGGTCTACCTCGCCCTGATGCTCATTGCCCATCATGTGGTCGAGCTTGCTGGCCTTGGTCGCCAGGTAGAGTCGGTTATGCGGATTGTGGCCGGTGTGCAGCGGCACGCGCTCGGCGACCACGATACCCATGTCGGTCAAGGCTTTGACCTTGCGCGGGTTGTTGGTCATCAGGCGCAGGGATTTCACGCCCAGGTGCTCCAGCATCGGCAGGCACATGGCATAGTCACGCTGATCGGCGGCAAAGCCCAGACGCTCGTTGGCTTCGACGGTGTCGGCACCACCGTCCTGCAGCTCATACGCGCGGATCTTGTTCAGCAGGCCAATGCCCCGGCCTTCCTGACGCAGGTAGAGCAAAACGCCGCGACCTTCGCGGGCGATGGCCTGCAAGGCGGCCTCCAGTTGCGAGCCGCAGTCGCAACGCTGGCTGAACAAGGCGTCGCCCGTCAGGCATTCGGAGTGCAACCGGCCGAGTACCGGGGCACCGTCGGCGAATTCACCCAGACTCAGCACAACGTGCTCGCGGCCGGTGGCTTCATCGAGAAAGCCGTGCATGGTGAATTGCGCAAAAGGCGTTGGCAGCTTGGAAGCGGCGACAAAAACGACAGGCACCGGTGTGCTCCTGATCTAAAGAGTCTGAAGATTCGCAGAGCCGGCATTGTAACAGCAGGTTCCGGGCGACGCTTAGGCTGAATTATCGGCGATAACTATCAAAAAGTTTGATATCTGCCGCACCACATTCCCTGTAGGAGCGAGCCTGCTCGCGAAAACGGACTTCCTGCCAACGCATCTGTGTCTGAACCACCGCCTTCGCGAGCAGGCTCGCTCCTACAAGGGAAGGTGGCAATCATGGGGTCGGCGCAGTGTTCGAATCAAACGGATACGGCTGTTTCCAGCGCTCGAAGATAGGTTTCAGCTCGCCGTTTTTCACCAGTTGCTCCATGCGCTGGTCGAACAGGGCCAACAGGCTGCGCGCCTTCGGGGTCTTGGCGAAGCACAGGTACAGCGGCAACTCGGCGATATGGGTGCGCCGTAGCTGGGACGGATCCTTGGCGCGGTTGATAACGTCATCGACTTCGGTCAGAGCGTCGATATAGAAGTCAGCACGATTGTGGGTCAGCATCGACACGATGCCGGTACGCCGCATCACTTCATCGAAGTGGCGCACATTGGGCAGGTAATGCTGGTAATCGTAGCCGCGGACCCAGGCCAGTCGATAATTGCCCAGGGTTTGCGGGGTGGGTACCGGACTGCTGGCCAGGCCCAAGGCATAGATGTGATCGGTGTCGAAGTTCCAATGGGGATAGAGCACGCCCTCGGATTCGTCACGATAGGAGCCGACGCAGGCATCGACCTCGCCACGCTCGGCCAGACCCAGGGAGCGCACGTACGGCTCGGTGCGGACGTCGACCTTGACGCCCGCCGGCTCGAACACTTGCCGTAGCACGTCCCAACCCAGTCCATGACCGTCAGCAGCGGTGTAGTCTTCCCAGTCTTCGCTGGCCAGATGAATCACCGACGGCGGCATAGCCCCCCCTGCTTGCGCCTGGAAAAAAGCGCACAACATCGTGAACGCCAGCACCATCAATCCGCGTACAGCCATCCCCCGCGTCCCCCGATAAACAGCACTCATGATCAACGCCTGGAAATCCCCGGTCAGGCGAAAAACCACACCAGTCCTTGCATCGCCAGCCAGGCGAACACCCCGGCCAGGACATCATCGAGCATGATGCCGACGCCGCCATGTACGTGCCGGTCAATCCAGCGAATCGGCCACGGTTTGAGGATGTCGAAGAAGCGGAACATCAAGAATCCCACGAGCAACCATTGCCAACCTTCCGGCACCAGCCACAGGGTGATCCACATTCCGACCATTTCGTCCCAGACGATGCCTTCATGGTCGTGTACCCGTAAATCGTCGGCCACTTTGCCGCACAGCCAGAAGCCGAACGACATGGTGATGCCCAGCATCAGCCAGTAACCCCAGTCGGGAAGCATTTGCCACAACGGGATAAAAGGCAGCGCAACTAACGACCCCCAAGTGCCAGGCGCCTTTGGCAAGGTGCCCGAGCCGAAGCCGAACGCCAGGAAATGCCATGGATTGCGCCAGACCGACGGCGGTACGTTTTCCGCCGGGACCTGTTTGGGATGATCTGTCACAGTGACTCCCGAAAATGTTGATAACCCCGGGTTTGCGGGGTGATGTCTTGTCCGTTGGCATCCAGCAGTGTCACACCTTGCCCATTAACGACGCGCCCAATCACATGGATCGGCCAGCCGTCGGCCAGCAATAGCGGCAACTCGACGGACGGTAGGGTGAAGACCAATACGTAATCGTCGCCACCGCTCAGTGCCGCAGCCTGTGCGTCCGATTGACCGAGAAAGTCGACCAGGCTCTGCGACAGCGGCAAACGATCCCGCTCGACTTCGATACCGACCTTCGAGGCCAGCGCGATATGCCCGCAATCAGCCAGCAGGCCGTCGGAGATATCCATCGCCGAAGTGGCCTTGCCCCGTAGCGCCTGCCCCAAACCCAGCTGCGGTTGCGGCGACCAGTAATGCGCCAGCAACGGCTCGGCAATGCGCGCTTCGGCCGTGCGCTGGCCGAGCACCAGTGGCAAGGCACCGGCGGCATTGCCCAGGTTGCCGCCGACACACAGCAGGTCGCCCGTTTGCGCACCACTGCGGGTCAGCGCCTGACCGGCCGGCACGCGCCCGAACACGGTCATGGTCAGGCTCAGCGGCCCGCGGGTCGTGTCACCGCCCACCAGCGCCACGCCGCAGCTTTGCGCCATCTGGTTCAAACCACGGGCATAGGCTTGCAGCCAATCGGCGGTCACCGTCGGCAAGGTCAGGGCAAGGGTAAAGGCAATCGGGGTGGCGCCCATGGCGGCCAGGTCGCTGACGGCCACGGCCAGCGAGCGCTGACCGAGCAGAAACGGATCGCAGGGATCGGCAAAATGCACGCCGGCCACCAACGTATCGGTAGAAATCGCCAACTGTTCCCCGGGGGGAACAGCCAGCAAGGCGCAGTCATCGCCAATCCCGAGGGCAACGCCTTCACCGCCCTGCGCACAAGGCGCGGCGGCGAAGAAATTGCGGATCAGCTCAAACTCGCCCATCGCAGATCCAAGCGCTGTTAGCGCTTGAACGCCTTGACTTCAGCTTCACGCAGACGCGGGGCCAGCTTGTCGAGCACACCGTTGACGAACTTGTGGCCGTCGGTGGAACCGAAGACCTTGGCCAGTTCGATACCTTCGTTGATCACAACGCGGTACGGCACGTCGACGCGCTTGAGCAGTTCCCAGGTGGACAGGCGCAGAACCGCCAGTTCAACCGGGTCCAGCTCTTCGATGGTCAAGTCCAGGCAAGGCGTGAGCGCGGTGTCGATTTCGGTCTTGAACTGCGGCACCCCGTGCAGGATTTCGCGGAAGTAGGCGCCATCGACATCGGTGAAATCGTTATCGACCCGGAACTGCGCTTCGATTTCGTTCAGCGATTGCTTGGCCATGTGCCATTGGTACAACGCCTGGGTCGCGAGCTGACGGGCTTCGCGACGCTTGACGCTTTTCGATGGTTTGCCGGCATCCGCAGGCTTTGGATCGCGCGGGTTGAAACGATCGCTTTCGTCGCTAATCACTTGGCCTCCAACTGCGCCAGCAGGCTGACCATTTCCAGAGCGGACAGGGCAGCTTCAGCACCTTTGTTACCGGCCTTGGTGCCGGAACGTTCGATGGCTTGCTCGATGGAATCAACGGTCAGGACGCCGAAAGCGACCGGAACGCCGAACTCCATGGAAACCTGGGCCAAGCCCTTGGTGCACTCGCCAGCCACGTATTCGAAGTGCGGAGTGCCGCCACGAATGACCGCGCCCAGGGCGATGATTGCCGCGAATTCGCCTTTCTGGGCGACTTTCTGCGCAACCAGCGGAATTTCGAAGGCGCCAGGTGCGCGGATGATGGTGATGTCGCTTTCGCTCACGCCGTGGCGAACCAGGGCATCAACTGCACCGCTGACCAGGCTTTCAACGACGAAGCTGTTGAAACGGCCCACTACCAGAGCGTAGCGGCCTTTAGGGGCGATGAAGGTACCTTCGATGGTCTTCAGGGTCATTCGATAAATCTCTTAAAGAGCCGGGACGCGTCTCGTACGCGTCCCTCGGTGATATTTGAACCGCGAATTCAAGGCCGGAAACAACCGGTCATTATTCGGAGGGCACGTATTCTACAACTTCCAGATCGAAACCGGATATCGCATTAAATTTCATGGGTGCCGACATCAGGCGCATTTTGCGTACGCCAAGGTCGCGCAGGATCTGCGAACCGGCACCGACAGTGCTGTAGGTGGTCGGTTTTTTCACCGCGGCGTGATCGGCGGTTTCGCGGATGTGCGCCAGCAACACGTCGCCATCGAGCGGGTGACCGAGCAACAGCACCACGCCGCTGCCGGCCTCGGCAACCGTGGCCATGGCGGCGCGCAGGCTCCAGCGGCCCGGTTGCTTGACCATCAGCAGGTCGCGCAGCGGGTCCATGTTGTGCACGCGAACCAGGGTCGGTTCTTCGGCACACACGTTGCCCAGGGTCAGTGCCATGTGCACGTCGCCTTCCACCGAATCACGATAGGTCACCAGGTTGAATTGGCCCAGTTCGCTGTCCAGTGGCTGCTCGGCAATCCGCTGAACGGTACGTTCGTGGATCATCCGGTAGTGAATCAGGTCGGCGATGGTGCCGATCTTGATGTCGTGTTCGGCGGCAAAAGCTTCCAGTTCGGCGCGACGGGACATGGTGCCGTCGTCGTTCATCACTTCGCAGATCACGCCGCTCGGCTCGAAACCGGCCATGCGCGCCAGGTCGCACGCCGCTTCGGTGTGGCCGGCGCGGGCCAGGGTACCGCCGGCCTGGGCCATCAGCGGGAAGATGTGACCCGGGCTGACGATGTCTTCAGCCTTGGCATCACGGGCGGCAGCAGCCTGCACGGTGCGCGCACGGTCGGCGGCGGAGATGCCGGTGGTCACACCGGTGGCCGCTTCGATCGATACGGTGAACTTGGTGCCGAAACCGGAACCGTTGCGCGGCGCCATCAACGGCAGCTTGAGCAGTTCGCAGCGCTCGCGGCTCATCGGCATGCAGATCAGGCCACGGGCGTGCTTGGCCATGAAGTTGATGTGCTCGGGCTTGCAGCACTCGGCGGCCATGATCAGGTCGCCTTCGTTCTCGCGGTCTTCGTCATCCATGAGGATGACCATCTTGCCTTGGCGGATGTCTTCAACCAGTTCTTCGATGCTATTGAGCGCCACAAGGCACCCCCTTGAGTCAGGATTTGAGATAGCCATTGGCGGCCAGAAAGCTTTCGGTGATGTTACCTGGCCTTTGCGAAGAGTCGCTTGGTTCTGCGGCCTTGTCGCCGAGCAACAGGCGCTCCAGGTAACGGGCCAGCAAGTCCACTTCCAGATTCACCCGGCGGCCTGGCTGGTACGACGCCATGATGGTTTCGCTCAGGGTGTGGGGAATGATGGTCAGCAGGAACTCGGCGCCATCAACTGCGTTCACGGTCAGGCTGGTGCCGTCGACGGTGATCGAGCCTTTATGGGCGATGTACTTGGCCAGGTCCTTCGGCGCGCGGATGCGGAACTCCACGGCACGCGCGTTCTCGGTACGGGCAACCACTTCGCCCACGCCATCGACATGACCGCTGACCAGATGCCCGCCGAGGCGAGTGGTCGGGGTCAGGGCTTTTTCCAGATTGACCGGGCTGCCGCTTTTCAGGTCGTTCATGGCGGTGCAGTCGAGGGTTTCGCGACTGACGTCCGCCGCAAAGCCATTGCCGGGCAATTCCACGGCAGTCAGGCACACGCCGTTGACCGCGATGCTGTCGCCCAGTTTGACGTCGCTCAGGTCGAGCTTGCCGGTTTCGACGTGAACCCGCACATCACCGCCCTTTGGGGTCAATGCACGAATACTGCCGATGGATTCGATGATGCCGGTAAACATGAGGTTCTCCTCGAGAACAAAGCCAAAGCTTGCGCGATGGCCGGAAATTATACGCTTGCTGATGGCAAAGGAATGGCGATGACTCGCCAGTCATCGCCAACCGCACGAATTTCGATGATCTTAAGCTCAGGCGCATCCTTCATTTGCGCGAGTGGCCAGTCCAGCAGCGGCCGCGCCGAGGAACCCAAAAACTTGCCGGCGATGAAAATCTGGAACTCGTCCACCAGTCCGAGCTGGGCAAACGCACCCGCCAGACGCGGACCGGCTTCGACCAGCACCTCGTTGACGCCACGGTTGGCGAGTTCGACCAGCAGCTGACGCAAATCGACCTGGCCGTCATAGCCCGGCACGATCAGGCATTCCGGACCGTTGGCATATTGCTCTTCCACCGCCACGCAGGTGGCGACCAGCGCCGGGCCGACCTTGAAGAACGGTGCATCCAGCGGTACCCGCAGGCGTCCGTCAATCAGGACTCGAAGCGGGGGACGACTCATGGCCAGTGCGGTTTGCTCGGCATCAAGCCCCAACTCATCGGCGCGCACGGTCAACCGCGCGTTGTCCGCCAGTACCGTATCGGCGCCGGTCAGTACCACACTGGCTTGCGCGCGCAGACGCTGAACGGCCGAGCGCGCCGCCGGGCCAGTGATCCACTGGCTTTCGCCACTTTCCATCGCCGTTCGCCCGTCCAGGCTCATCGCCAATTTGACCCGCACGAACGGCAAGCCGTGTTCCATGCGTTTCAGGAAACCTTGATTGAGCTTTCGCGCTTCACCCTCCAGCACACCACTTTCGGTGGTGATACCAGCCTGAGCCAGGCGCTGCAGACCGCGACCGGCGACTTCCGGATTCGGGTCCTGCATCGCCGCGACCACCCGCGCCACACCGGCATTCACCAGCGCATCGGCACAGGGCGGCGTACGGCCGTGATGGCTGCACGGTTCAAGCGTGACATAGGCAGTAGCGCCACGGGCCAACTCACCGGCCGCGCGCAGGGCGTGAATTTCGGCATGGGGTTCACCGGCGCGCTCGTGCCAGCCTTCGCCGACAATCTGCCCACCCTGCACGATCACGCAACCGACCCGCGGATTGGGGTGCGTCGTGTAATGCCCCTTGCGCGCCAGTTCCAGGGCACGGGCCATGAAATGGGCATCGAGGATGGCTTGTTCTGCGGGCGTGTTCATTCTTTCACCGGTTCACGGGCCAGGCGATCGATCTCTTCGCGGAACTCGTTGAGGTCCTGGAAGCGCCGATATACCGAAGCGAAGCGGATGTAGGCGACTTCGTCGAGTTTCTGCAGCTCGGCCATCACCAGTTCACCGACCACGAGGGATTTGACCTCGCGTTCGCCGGTGGCGCGCAGTTTGTGTTTGATGTGCACCAGCGACGATTCAAGGCGCTCGACGCTCACCGGGCGCTTTTCCAGCGCCCGCTGCATGCCGGCGCGGAGTTTTTCTTCGTCGAACGGCTGGCGACTGCCGTCGGTTTTGATCAGGCGCGGCAACACCAGTTCAGCCGTCTCGAACGTCGTGAAACGCTCGCCGCAGGCCAGGCATTCACGCCGGCGGCGCACCTGTTCGCCCTCGGCGACCAGACGCGAGTCGATGACCTTGGTGTCGTTGGCACCGCAGAAGGGACAGTGCATGGTGGCAGGCAACAAAAAAAGGGAGGGCCATGGTAGCGCATCCCGGTGGCAAGACAAGCCATAGGGTTTGCGGTATACAGACGGGATGATCACTTGATCCATGGAATTCAGCTTTATGGAGCCACCAATGTCGTTACGTCCGCTCATTTTGCTCAGTATTTTCAGCCTGCTGGTGGCTTGCGGCAGCGACGCACCCAAGCCCCAGCCGCCAACGCCAGGCCCGGCGCCACAGCAAGCGCAGAAGAAAGCCCGGGAGGCCGCCGAACTTGGCCCGCTGCCCGCGTATCAGCGCGAATTGAGCGGCACGTTGCAAGGTGTGCCGGCCGGCGCCGAGGTCGAGCTGGCACTGTTGGTGATCGACGATAAAGACCGTCCGCAACAATTGCTCGCCAGTTCCAGCCTGATCGGCAACAACCAGGTGTTGCCGTTTCACCTGCGCTTCAACCCGGATGCCTTTCCGGTCGGCGCCCGCGTTGAACTGCGAGGCCGCGCCAGCCAGTCCGGGCAATTGATCCTGCACTTGCCATCGCAGCTGATCACCCAGCCGACCACCCAGGCCCTGGGCCAACTGCAATTCGTCAAAGCCCCATGAGTGCACCGCTCGACCTGCAAATGGCCTTGGAGGATCTGCTCGGTGACGCGCGATTGGTGGACTGTGATTTACCGGGAACCGATTTGAAACTGTGGCTGATCGACGGCGATAACATGGACCGCGCTTTCAGCCCGGAAGAAACCCGGCGCATCCTGCATGAGCCGCCGTACTGGAGCTTCTGCTGGGCCAGCGGCTTGGCCGTGGCCCGTTATCTGGCCGCAAACCCGCATTGGGTCGAAGGCAAGCGGGTACTGGATTTCGGTGCCGGTTCCGGGGTGGCGGGGATTGCCGCTGCCAAGGCCGGCGCGCTCGAGGTGCTGGCCTGCGACCTCGACCCGCTGGCGATTGCCGCGTGTCGGGCCAATGCCGAGCTCAATGACGTGCAGCTCAATTACTCGACGGATTTTTTCGCCGAGGCCGATCGCTTCGATCTGATCCTGGTGGCGGATGTGCTGTACGACCGGGCCAACCTGCCATTGCTCGACCAGTTCCTCAGTCGCGGCCGGGAGGCGCTGGTGGCGGATTCCCGAGTGCGGGACTTTCGCCATCCGTTGTACCGGCGCATAGAGATGCTGGAGGCGATGACCCTGCCGGACCTGGCCGAGCCCCACGAGTTTCGGCATGTGAGCCTCTACCACGCGCAGCGCGCTTGAAATCGCAAAAAGATCGCAGCCTTCGGCAGCTCCTACAGGATTGAATATTTACACGGCCAATGTAGGAGCTGCCGAAGGCTGCGATCTTTTACGCCAGCCCTTATAGTGAGCATATTCACGCTTCCAAGAGATTGCCCATGAGTCAGGAAACGCCGTACATCTTCGACGCCACGACTGCCGATTTCGACCAGTCGGTGATCGAGAACTCTTTCCACAAACCGGTGCTGGTGGATTTCTGGGCCGAATGGTGCGCACCCTGCAAAGTGCTGATGCCGATGCTGCAAAGCATTGCCGAGAGCTACCAGGGTGAGTTGCTGCTGGCCAAGGTCAACTGTGACCTCGAACAAGACATCGTCGCCCGCTTCGGCATCCGCAGCCTGCCGACCGTGGTCCTGTTCAAGGACGGCCAGCCTGTCGATGGTTTTGCCGGTGCCCAGCCGGAATCCGCCGTGCGTGCCCTGCTCGAACCCCATGTGCAGATGCCGCCGCCGGCCGCTGCCGATCCGTTCGAACAGGCCCAGGCACTGTTCGATGACAGCCGCTTTGCCGATGCTGAAGCCCTGCTCAAAGTACTGCTGGGTGAAGACAACACCAACGCCAAGGCGTTAATCCTGTACGCCCGCTGCCTGACCGAGCGCGGCGAGCTGGGCGAAGCGCAAGCAGTGCTGGATGCGGTCAAGAGCGACGAGCACAAGGCTGCGCTGGCCGGCGCCAAGGCACAGATCAAGTTTCTCGGTTTAGCCAAGGACTTGCCGGATGCCGCCGACCTGAAGGCCCGACTGGCGAAAGACCCGCTGGACGATGAGGCGGTCTATCAACTGGCGATCCAGCAACTGGCCCGTCAGCAGTACGACGCCGCGCTGGACGCATTGCTCAAGTTGTTCATCCGTAACCGCAGCTACAGCGAAGGCTTGCCGCACAAGACCTTGCTGCAGGTGTTCGAGTTGTTGGGCAATGATCACCCGCTGGTCAGCACGTACCGCCGCAAATTGTTTGCTGCTCTCTACTAATCACGACCTTGTAGGAGCAGCCGGTCGACGCTCGATTGCTCGCGATGGTCGTCAACGATGGCGAGGGCTGCCTGCATGACCGCAGCGCCCTGACGCCCTTCGCGAGCAAGCTCGCTCCTACAACCAGCTGTAGAGCGGTGTATCCCCGCCGCTCAATACCTTCACGTCCGAACTATGGCGCAGGCGCACCAGCAGGCGTTTGCCCGCCGCCGCACTGCCAGTCAGGCCTTCGAGTTGATCGAGCAGATCCGGCCCGCTGAGCTGCCCGGCCTTGCGCAGCAAATCCCTGGCGATCTGCCACAGCGCATCATCCTGATTCAGCGGTTTCGCCGCTGGCGCGCTGACCTCGGATTTTTCCACCTGCAACTGCGCTCCTAGTCGCGCCCAGTCCGCGTCGTCCATCTCCAGGGTCAAATCCACCGGCCAGTCGCCGATGCTTCCGCGAATTCGCAACATAGGTCTGCTCCCGCACTTTTCTTCCCCGCATGCTCCCATGGGACTTGTGCAACGCCAAGCAGGCAGTCAAACTCTCCGCGCTTACGTTATAAGATTACATAACATTTTCTTCATTTTACTTTTCGGAGACTCGCCATGCGTCGTCTGCTTCTCGCCCTGTCGTTTGCCATGTTGCCGCTGACTGTCGCCCATGCCGCCGACGAACACGATCATGAGCATGGCAGCCTGGGTGCCCACGAACATGGCGTGGGACGCCTGAACGCGGCGCTGGACGGCAAGACCCTGGAGCTGGAGCTGGAAAGCCCGGCCATGAACCTGGTGGGTTTCGAGCATGTAGCCACCAGCGACGCAGACAAAGCCAAAGTCGCCGCCGCCCGCGCCCGGCTTGAGCAACCACTGGCCCTGTTCAACCTGCCCAAAGCCGCCGGATGTGTGGTGGAAAACCAGGAACTGGAAAGCCCGCTGTTCGGCGACCAGCCCGATGCCGACGATGATCACGATGAAGACGCCAAGGACGAAGACGGCCACGAACATCACCATGATCACAGCGAAATCCACGCTCGCTATCAGTTCACTTGCGCCACGCCGGCGGCCCTGAAGTCGCTGGACCTGGCGAATATCTTCACCAGCTTCCCGGCCACCCGGACAATTCAGGTACAACTGATCGGCCCGAGCGGGCAGCAAGGGGTTGATGTGACGGCCAAGGCTGCCAACCTGAAGTTCTGAATCCACTGAAGATCCCCTGTAGGAGCGAGCAAGCTCGCTCCTACAAGGGTTCACCACCAACCACACCGGTTTCACATGACCCAAGCACTCATCGAACTGTCCGACCTGGGCTTCAGCTGGCCCGGTCACCCGCCACTGCTGGACATCCCGGCGTTTCGCCTGGAGCGCGGGGAAACCCTGTTCCTCAAAGGCCCCAGCGGCAGCGGCAAGACCACCCTGCTCGGCTTGCTCGGAGGCGTGCAGAAGCCTGATCGCGGCAGCATCCGCCTGCTCGGCCAGGAACTGACGCAACTCTCGGCCGGCGCCCGCGACCACTTCCGCGTCGATCACACCGGCTACATTTTCCAGCAGTTCAACCTGCTGCCGTTTCTGTCGGTGCGCGAAAACGTCGAACTGCCCTGCCACTTCTCGAAACTGCGCGCCGAACGGGCGAAACAACGTCACGGCAGCGTCGACAAAGCGGCCGCGACGCTGCTTGCCCACCTGGGGTTGAAGGATGAAAACATCCTCGGTCGCCGCGCTGATGCGTTGTCCATCGGCCAGCAGCAACGGGTCGCCGCCGCCCGCGCACTGATCGGGCAACCGGAACTGGTGATCGCCGACGAGCCAACCTCGGCCCTCGACTACGATGCCCGCGAGAACTTCATTCGCCTGCTGTTCGCCGAGTGCCGCGAAGCCGGGTCGAGCCTGTTGTTCGTCAGCCACGACCAGAGCCTGGCGCCGCTGTTCGACCACAACCTGTCGCTGGCCGAACTCAATCGCGCCGCCACCCCGTCCGAGGTCTGAGATGTATCTGTTTCGTCTAGCCATGGCCAGCCTGGCTAACCGCCGCTTCACCGCGATCCTCACCGCGTTCGCCATCGCCTTGTCGGTGTGCCTGTTGCTGGCGGTGGAGCGTGTGCGCACCGAAGCCAAGGCCAGTTTCGCCAGCACCATCAGCGGCACCGACCTGATCGTCGGCGCCCGCTCCGGCTCGGTGAACCTGCTGTTGTACTCAGTGTTCCGCATCGGCAACGCCACCAACAACATTCGTTGGGACAGCTTCGAACACTTCGCCAGCAACCCGAAAGTGAAGTGGGCAATCCCGATGTCGCTCGGCGACTCCCATCGCGGCTACCGGGTGATGGGCACCACCGAAGCCTACTTCGAGCATTACCAGTACGGCCGCCAGCAACACCTGGACCTGGCCGATGGCCGGGCGTTTGCCACCGACCCGTTCGAAGTGGTGCTTGGTGCCGAAGTGGCCGAGGTACTGCACTACAAACTCGGCGACAAACTGGTGCTGGCCCACGGTGTGGCGGCGATCAGCCTGGTCAAGCACGACGACAAACCGTTCACCGTGGTCGGCATTCTCAAGCGCACCGGCACGCCGGTAGACCGCACGCTGCACATCAGCCTTGGCGGCATGGAAGCGATTCACATCGACTGGCATAACGGCGTGCCGGCCCGGGGCGAGGGTCGCATCACGGCCGATCAGGCGCGCAACATGGACCTCACGCCGCAAGCGATCACCGCGTTCATGCTCGGCCTCAACAACAAGATTTCGACTTTTGCCCTGCAACGGGAAATCAACGAATTCCGCGGTGAGCCGATGCTGGCGATACTGCCGGGCGTGGCGTTGCAAGAGCTGTGGAGCCTGATGGGCACTGCGGAAAAAGCGCTGTTCGTGGTCTCGCTGTTTGTGGTGCTGACCGGGTTGATCGGCATGCTCACGGCCATTCTCACCAGCCTCAACGAACGCCGCCGGGAAATGGCGATCCTGCGCTCGGTGGGTGCTCGGCCATGGCACATCGCAACGCTGTTGGTGCTCGAAGCCTTTGCCTTGGCACTGTCGGGCGTGATCGCCGGCGTGGCGCTGCTGTATGTGTGCATCGCCGCCGCCCAAGGGTACGTGCAAGCCAATTACGGTCTGTATTTGCCACTGAGCTGGCCGAGCGAATATGAATGGACGCTGCTCGGTGGCATCCTGATCGCCGCGCTACTGATGGGCAGCGTGCCGGCCTGGCGCGCCTATCGCCAATCCTTGGCCGATGGCCTGTCGATCCGTTTATGAGGACGTTGAAAATGCCCCGCGCTGTACTTGCGCTGTTGATGCTGGTCGCCCTGCCTCTGTGGGCGGCCCAGCCAAAAGACCTGACCTGGTCGGAGATGATTCCGCCCGACGCGCCGAAAGAAGTGCCGAACATGACGCCGCTGCACGATCTGTCGCAGATGAGCAGCACGCTCTCGGCAGAGTCGGCGCCAGCAGCCAAACAGGACATGCCCAACGCACCGGTGGTCAAGACCCTCGACGGCCAGAACATTCGCCTGCCGGGCTACATCGTGCCGCTGGAAGTGAGCGAGGAAGGACGTACCACGGAGTTCCTGCTGGTGCCGTATTTCGGCGCCTGCATCCATGTGCCGCCACCGCCGTCGAACCAGATCGTGCACGTCAAAAGCGAAGTCGGCGTGAAGCTCGACGAGCTGTATCAGCCGTACTGGATCGAAGGCGCGTTGCAGGTCAAGGCGTCCACCAGCGAGCTGGCGGATGCGGGGTATCAGATGGAGGCGGAGAAGATTTACCTGTATGAACTGCCGGAGTGAATACCAACCAGCCTGAAGTTGCAGGGTTGCCCTGCAACATGGAACCTCCCACCTGGCTAGTGATTATCTGAAAGGTATTGGGCACACTGACGGTCTGTTTATTTACAACCCAACCTGACTGAGAGGACTGATCATGGTTCTGCGCTCGGAAATCCTGGTGAACAAAAACGTGCTCCCGACTAAAGAACAAGCTCTGCCCGGCCGCGAAACCGCGATGACCCTGCCCGAAAAGCACTTTGTGTTTAAAGACACCCCCTTGCTCGGCCCGTTCTTCGAAGATGTCGACTTCGCGATCTTCGGCCTCGGCTGCTTCTGGGGCGCGGAACGCCGCTTCTGGCAACGTGAAGGCGTGGTCAGCACCGTGGTCGGCTACGCCGGCGGTTTCACGCCGAACCCGACCTACGAAGAAGTCTGCTCGGGCCTGACCGGCCACGCCGAAGTGGTGCTGGTGGTGTATGACAAGGCCAAGGTCAGCTACGAAGAACTGCTGGCGATGTTCTGGGAACTGCACAACCCGACGCAGGGCATGCGCCAGGGCAATGACATCGGCACCCAGTACCGTTCGGTGATCTACGCCACCAGCCAGGAACAACTGGACGCGGCGCTCAAGAGCAAGGAAACCTACCAGGCCGAGCTGTCCAAGGCCGGTCTCGGTGAAATCAGCACCGAAATCGACCAGGCCCCGACCGTCTACTTTGCCGAAACGTATCACCAGCAGTACCTGGCGAAAAACCCGGAAGGCTATTGCGGGATTGGCGGTACAGGCGTGACCTGCCCGATCTGATCGCTAAAGCAAAAGATCGCAGCCTGCGGCAGCTCCTACGGGTGTACGCACAACCCTGTAGGAGCTGCCGCAGGCTGCGATCTTCTGATCATGCAGCTTGTTACTCGGCTATCAGCCAATCCATCCGCCACCCACCCTGGGTCTGCCCCAGCTTCTGGGACAACCACGGCAGCAACTCACGCAACTCTTCCTCAAGCCCCCAAGGCGGATTGGCAATCGCCAACCCGGAACCGTTCAGGCTGTTCGGCGTATCCAGCGGATGCACCAGCAACTCCACCCGCAACAACTTCGGCGCACCGGTACCGGCCAGGTCCTGGTAGAAACGACGCAGCGCACGCTGATCCTTCACCGGGTACCAGATTGCCGCCACGGTCTGGCGCATCCGGCCAATCGCTTCCTTCAACGACGCGGCACAGCGCTGCATCTCGTCGAGCTTCTCGAACGGCGGATCGATCAACATCACCGCACGCTTTTCCGGCACCGGCAGCAAGGCTCGCGGCACATGCCAGCCTTCACCCAGGTGCACCTTGACCCGGCGATCACCGGCCATGTTGTCCTTGAGCAGCACGCCGTCTTCCGGGTGCTTCTCGTTGAGCAACACACGGTCCTGCGGGCGAGTCAGGCGCCGCGCCAACTCTGGCGACCCCGGGTAATAGCGCAACTGGCCATCCGGGTTCATCTCGTGCAGCACCTGCATGTAATCAGCGGTCAGGATCGGCAGATCCGGCTGATCCCACAAACGCGCAATGCCCTCCAGGTACTCACCGGTACGGTTGGCCTGATCGCCTTGAAGGTCATACAGACCAATGCCGGCGTGGGTGTCGAGATAGGCAAACGGCTGCTCCTTGCGCGACATCAGGGCGATGAGGCGGGTCAAGGTCAGGTGTTTGAACACATCGGCGTGATTGCCGGCATGGAAGGCGTGACGATAATTCATGGTTGCTCCTGCGAAGGGCGGGGAGTTTACCTTTTACCGGCCGGCAAGTCAGGGGTTCGCAGCCAAGCGGACACTTCGAGCATTCATAGCGGCACCAAGCATGCACCATCACTCGACAAATTCAGAAACGCCTCACAACAGGAAGATTCCCGAACCTGCAAACCGGCGTGATAGCGTTCTTTGTCGAAACAAGCAAAGGACGCACAAATGAGCATTCGCTACGCAAAGATTGCAATGACCCTGGCGCTCGCCGCATTCGCCTTCATGACCGTGTTCAACAACATCACCGACTACGGTTCCAACTTCAACTTCGTCCAGCACGTGCTGAGCATGGACACCACCTTCCCTGACAACGCCGCCCGGTATCGCGCAATTGATCTACCTTGGGTGTGGCATGGAGCCTACTGGCTGATCATCCTTGGCGAAGCCATTACCTGTGGACTTCTTGGCTACGGCGCACTACAGCTCTGGCGCTCACGGTCAGCCGGTGGGCATGAATTCAGACTGGCCAGGAAGTGGGCCGTAGCGGGTTTGACGACAGGGTTTTTCGTGTGGTTTTTCGGCTTCATGGTTGTTGGAGGTGAGTGGTTTCTGATGTGGCAATCCGACATCTGGAATGGTCAGGACGCAGCCTTCAGGTTCTACATGGCAATACTGGGCGTGCTGATCTTTCTGAATCAGCCCGATGCCGATCTTGACTGATCCCCAATAAAAAACCGCCCGCATCCATCGGTTGCGGGCCGTCTTCTTCAATCAGGAAGCTAAATGCCTCGCTGAAAGCCTTATTTGTTCAGCATGAAGTCCTTTTCCGCCGCAGCAATCGCTGCAGCATGCCGGCAGACAGCGCACCCAATTTGCTGACGATATAGATCGCCAGGCTGGCGAAGATGAAGCCCGGGATCTTTTGATATTGTGGCGACGCCTACGCCGCCGCTGTAGGCCGCGCCCGCAACCGCCGCCCAACCACATCCAGCACATCACAGCCATCGCGCAACGTAATGGCGCAGAGCAAGGCGAAATCGCTGAGGATGAAGGACTCGCACTCAATCGAACCGCGCATCGACAGGTTCTCAAGCACCTGGGTTACTGCGCGGACTCTGTAGTTGGCGGCGTCGGTGAGGATGTCGAGTGGCGCGTAGGTGTCGACGAACAGGGTGGGCATATCGGAGCAGTTGCTGGTCAATGCCATGAAGCGGTTGTCGGGATGGGGGATTGGTTTTTCGTAGGGTGGGTCGGGATGTATTGATTTCATTTTTAATGCTCTAAGGAAGAAATGGACCTGCCATTAGCCTTCCTACGGGCCAGGGTGGCAGCTATGCACGGGGTAGGAATATCGAGACCCTTAGAGCAAAACTCGACCACGCCGAAGCGTGCCCGCGCATAGCCGCCGCAACTGATCTTACGGCCGCATGCAAACGGCCGCAAACCAGGCAGTGACGCCAATGTAGCTCTAACGGTCTTGAGAGGTTCCTACACCCCACCACTGAATTGTCAGTGACCGCCAAAGACTATCGACGGAACTCAGGTCGCACCACTTCATGAAAACCGCTACGTTTTGAAGGAAACGTCCGAAGACCTTGCCCGGAAATTTCCTACATCTGACGCTGCTGCAGACTCGGTTCTGAAGCACTGCCGAACTGAATTCAGGGTTGATCGATTAAATCCCAGCCTCCCAAAAAACGGCCCGCCACCTGTTGGAGACGGACCGCTTTCTTTTTGGTCGGCATACATACACCGCTGCAACATGTTATGCCTGAGCACAAAATTTACGACGCTGCCCCAGCAAGTTGGCTTGATACCACATGAAGTTTGTCTATCGAAACAACTCTGACTTTCTAATAGCGAAAAGAAAAACCATTGCAGCTAATAAAGCTATAGAAGTCCATTTGATCCATTTCAGCTTTCGCTTCAGGGAAGGCGGGAAATTGTTCAAATCTTCGACGCTAACCCCGCCACGTTTCAGGTAATAACCCGGAAACGTAAGCACTCCGGATATCCATCCAACCAATAGTAGCCGCCCCCAGAGTCCGCCATGCCTCAGAGGGACCTGAGTCATGACGGCCGGACAGTTTTTCAAATGCTCCAGCATAAAATCCATCTTCGTGTAAGCCAAATGAAGGGCGACTGCAAGGCAAATAAATATGCCACCGAAATTCATTAGCCCTACAACAAGAAATATTTTATCAGCTGCGCTCAAGCTCATTGAATAGCCTCATATACGACCTCGCCAATATCCTCTCCAAATGCACTGCCAAGAGTGCCTGCGGCAAAACTGCCTATACCAATCACTATGACGCCACAAGCCAAAGTAGCTAAACCGCCAGTTGGCACACCCAGTCCGACACATATAGCTGTGCTTGCGGTACCTGTTGATGCCAGCCCAAAAAGCGCACCACCTGCCACCCCGCCAGCAAAGCTACCTGACTCAGTAAATTTAATTCGCTTACAGGCCTCAGCATTTCCCGCAGTACACACATCTTGAACCTTCAATGCAGATGCACCACCGCCAATGGCTGTGCCGACCCAACCACCGTAATTAAGGTATTTGGAAGCCTTGGCTACCCCATCAAGATGGGAAGCGTATCCCGGTATATGCTGTGCGCTGCCGGCTTCAGTCCAACGGTGAACCAAACTGCGACTTGAAATGCCCAGCGCACGCTTCAAGTTTGGATGATCAGGGAAACCAATGCCTTTGCGTGTCAGGCTGGTCATATGAGTATCGAGTTTCGCGAACAGCTGTTGGCGCTCTACAAAAAATGTCGGCAAACTCAGGTGTCCATCGCGCAGAAATGAACGCTGGTGCAACGCTTCGATTTCACGCAAGGTTTATCTACGTTATCCAGGTTGTTCTTGAAAATGCTCGCACCGATGCCAATAGCGTCCGAGCCATAGGTCAAGAAGGTCTGGATGACATCCCGGTGTTGCACCATGAAATCCGCCTCTTCCGGGCTAAGCGTTTCAAGCACCCGATTGGTCTTGGCCGCCACGTCCATGAGCAGGGCTTCTTCACGGGTGCACTGGTAGTTGCTGGGGTCGCTCAATACGATCATCGAGCCGGCTTTGATCTCGCCCTGGAGGGGATTGAGCAGCTTGAATTTACCCATCACCGCCGGGTCGCGCAGGGTGAACAACGAGGCCTCGAGCTGTTCGCGGGTGGTGCTCTTGGGCACGATATAGAAGCCAGGCTCTGCTGCCTGGATGCTGTTATCACGCGTTGGCAGGGGAGGGTTTGGCGCAGGCGCGAAGCTGGAAGATCGTGAGGCTACCGGGTTGCTGGCGGCGGTGGGTGTCGCCTGTGGAGCGGCGGTCTGCATGGCGTGCGGTGCAGCACTGCGGCTGGACTCGTAGGTACCCTTGAAAAACGATGGGATCAGCCCGGCTTTACAGGGACAGCTGCTGTAGCTGTCCAGCGAGCCCGCCACCAACCTTCCGTGACTCTTGATGTATGAAACGCCGCCCTCAATGACGTAGGTTTTGTTGTCCTTACCACAGGAAACCTGATCCCCCACACGAGCATGGGCGATGCCAAACATCATGATATTTGTAGCGCCCTCCAGAACCTTGCCACCGCAGGTAGTCTCGTCGTCTTTGCGAATGAAATGTCCCTTTGCCATTACTGATCTCCCTCTCTACTGGCGCCCCAGTCATGGGCAGCGCACCACTGTTAACGATCGGTAAGCCGACTCGGGATGAGTGGCTTAACGCAAAGTACGTGGACAGAGAGGAAACTCAAGATGGCCGAGAAAATCAGGAAATGTCTCACGACCAATACTGAAAAGGACCACGGATATTGGAGGGCCAATGCTTGTTTTTCGGACTTGGCTTGCAAAAAAAACGGCCCGCACTGTTAAAGCTGCGAGCCGTTCTTTTATCAGAGTTGGGAAGAGTTCAACCCATCACCCATCACTTGTTCAAACGATAATCACTCTCGGCAGCAGCAAAACGCTGGAACATGCCGGCAGTCGGCGTGCCCATTTTGCTGACGAAGTAGATCGCCAGGCTGGCGAAGATGAAACCAGGGATGATTTCGTACAGGCCCAGCAGTTCGAAGTGTTTCCAGACGATCACGGTGATCGCGCCGACCAGGATACCGGCCAGTGCGCCGTTGCGGGTCATGTCTTTCCAGATCACGGAGATCAGCACGACCGGACCGAATGCGGCACCGAAACCAGCCCAGGCGTAGCTCACCAGACCCAGTACACGGTTTTCCGGGTTGGCTGCCAGCGCGATAGCAATCAGGGCAACCAACAGCACCATGGCACGGCCGACCCACACCAGCTCAACCTGGGAAGCGGATTTACGCAGGAAGGTCTTGTAGAAGTCTTCGGTCAGGGCGCTCGAGCACACCAGCAACTGGCAGCTCAGGGTGCTCATGACGGCAGCCAGGATGGCCGACAGCAGGATACCCGCGATCCATGGGTTGAAGAGGATCTTGGCCAGTTCGATGAACACACGCTCGTGGTTCTCGGAGACTGCGCCAGCCATGTCCGGGTGCGCCGAGAAGTAGGCGATACCGAAGAAGCCGACGGCCACGGTGCCGCCCAGGCACAGGATCATCCAGGTCATGGAGATGCGACGGGCCTTGGCGATCGACTTAACCGAATCGGCAGCCATGAAACGCGCCAGGATGTGCGGCTGGCCGAAGTAGCCCAAACCCCAGCCCATCAGCGAGATGATGCCGATGAAGGTGGTGCCCTTGAGCATGTCGAAGTTGCCTGGATCTTGCGCTTCGATGGCCAGGAAAGTGGTGTCGACGCCGCCAGTGGCCAGCAGCACGATAACCGGCGTCAGGATCAACGCGAAGATCATCAGGGTGGCTTGTACGGTATCGGTCCAGCTCACGGCCAGGAATCCGCCGATAAAGGTGTAGGCAATCGTCGCCGCAGCACCGGCCCACAGCGCCGTCTCGTAGGACATGCCGAAGGTGCTTTCGAACAGACGGGCACCGGCCACGATGCCGGAAGCGCAGTAGATGGTGAAGAACACCAGGATCACGACCGCGGAGATGATCCGCAGCAGGCCGCTCTTGTCTTCGAAACGACTGGAGAAGTAGTCCGGCAGGGTCAGTGCATCACCGTTGTGCTCGGTCTGTACACGCAGACGGCCGGCGACGAACAGCCAGTTCAGGTAGGCGCCGACGATCAGGCCGATGGCGATCCAGCTTTCGGAAAGACCGGACATGTAGATCGCGCCGGGCAAGCCCATCAACAACCAGCCACTCATGTCGGAGGCACCGGCGGACAGTGCAGTCACGACGCTGCCCAGGCTACGGCCGCCCAGGATGTAATCGGAAAGGTTGTTGGTGGAGCGATAGGCCATCAAGCCGATCAGCACCATTGCTGCGATATAGATCACGAACGTGATCAGGGTTGGATTGCTTACGCTCATTAAGTTACGCCCTGGCTTTGTTTTTATGTAGCGGCGGCTGGTGAACCGCTCGCAAACGCATACGTTTGACAGACGATCCGGATTCCCGCGCATTTATGACTGATGTTTCCCCAGGAAAGCCATCAGCCGGAGCACCCGGATTTTGTCCGGGTTGCACCTTGGACGCGAATGCTATTCAACAAAGCAAATAAGGTGCAACCAGTTTCTCGGGTTTAAGTTGCACCTAGCGGGAAATAAACGTTAAAAATCGTTTTTTGCTCCTTTTCGGAGCAAAAACGAGTGTTAACTCACCGGAAAAGCACCAAGCAAATGCAGCGCAGCCTTACCAGAATTTATTTCCTGACGAGCTGCGTAATATTCCGACAAAAAAAAGGGTTGCACCCGGTTGCACCTCGACAGTCTCACGGCTAATCTTGCCGCCAGCTGATGCCACGCAGTCGTGGCAAACATGAGGATACAAACATGGCTACCACCACCCTTGGGGTCAAACTTGACGACCCGACCCGCGAACGCCTCAAGGCCGCCGCGACCTCGATTGATCGCACGCCGCACTGGCTGATCAAGCAGGCAATCTTCAATTACCTGGAAAAACTCGAGGGTGGTGCAACCCTGACCGAGCTGAGCGGTTTGACCAAGGACTCCGACGACAGCGTCGACGCGCCTCTGGATCACGCCCACCAGTGCTTCCTCGAATTCGCCGAAAGCATCCTGCCGCAATCGGTACTGCGTGCCTCGATCACCGCCGCCTACCGTCGCCCTGAGCCGGAAGTCGTGCCGATGCTGATCGAGCAGGCGCGCCTGCCGGCACCGATGTGCGACGCCACCAACAAACTCGCCGCCTCGATTGCTGAAAAACTGCGCAACCAGAAGAGCGCTGGCGGCCGTGCCGGCATCGTTCAGGGCCTGCTGCAGGAGTTCTCCCTGTCGTCCCAGGAAGGCGTGGCGCTGATGTGCCTGGCCGAAGCGCTGCTGCGCATCCCGGACAAAGGCACCCGCGATGCGCTGATCCGCGACAAGATCAGCACCGGCAACTGGCAGCCACACCTGGGCAACAGCCCGTCGTTGTTCGTCAACGCCGCCACCTGGGGCTTGCTGCTGACCGGCAAACTGGTGTCGACCCACAACGAAGCTGGTTTGACGTCGTCCCTGAGCCGCATCATCGGCAAGAGCGGCGAGCCGATGATCCGCAAGGGCGTCGACATGGCCATGCGCCTGATGGGCGAGCAGTTCGTGACCGGCGAAACCATCGCCGAAGCCCTGGCCAACGCGAGCAAGTTCGAAGCCAAAGGCTTCCGTTATTCCTACGACATGCTGGGTGAAGCCGCACTCACCGAGCACGACGCGCAGAAGTACCTGGCCTCGTACGAACAAGCCATCCACTCGATCGGCAAAGCCTCCCACGGTCGCGGGATTTATGAAGGCCCGGGCATTTCGATCAAGCTGTCCGCCCTGCACCCGCGCTATAGCCGTGCGCAGTACGAGCGCGTGATGGAAGAGCTGTACCCGCGCCTGCTGTCGCTGACCCTGCTGGCCAAGCAATACGACATCGGCCTGAACATCGACGCCGAAGAAGCCGACCGCCTCGAGCTGTCGCTGGATCTGCTCGAGCGCCTGTGCTTCGAGCCGCAACTGACTGGCTGGAACGGTATCGGTTTCGTGATCCAGGCTTACCAGAAGCGTTGCCCGTACGTGATCGACTACGTGATCGACCTGGCTCGCCGCAGCCGTCATCGCCTGATGATCCGCCTGGTGAAAGGCGCGTACTGGGACAGCGAAATCAAGCGCGCCCAGGTCGAAGGCCTGGAAGGCTACCCGGTCTACACCCGCAAGGTGTACACCGACGTGTCCTACATCGCTTGCGCCCGCAAACTGCTGTCGGTGCCGGAAGTCATCTACCCGCAGTTCGCTACGCACAACGCCCACACCCTGTCGGCCATTTATCACATCGCTGGTCAGAACTATTACCCGGGCCAGTACGAGTTCCAGTGCCTGCACGGCATGGGTGAACCGCTGTACGAACAAGTTGTAGGCAAAGTTTCCGAAGGCAAGCTGAACCGTCCGTGCCGTGTGTACGCTCCGGTCGGCACCCACGAAACCCTGCTGGCTTACCTGGTGCGTCGCCTGCTGGAGAACGGCGCGAACACCTCGTTCGTCAACCGCATTGCCGACCAGTCGATTTCGATCCAGGAACTGGTGGCCGATCCGGTGGCAAGCATCGAGCAGATGGCGACCGTGGAAGGTGGTTTCGGCCTGCCACACCCGCGCATTCCGCTGCCGCGTGACCTGTACGGTTCCGAGCGCGCCAACTCCAGCGGCATCGACATGGCCAACGAACATCGTTTGGCGTCCCTGTCCTGCGCGCTTCTTGCTACCGCACACAACCACTGGAAAGCGGCGCCGATGCTCGGTTGCGCCTCCAGCACCGAAGCGCCGGCACCGGTGCTGAACCCGTCCGATCTGCGTGATGTGGTCGGCCATGTGCAGGAAGCGACCGTCGAAGACGTCGACAACGCGATCCAGTGCGCCCTGAACGCTGCGCCGATCTGGCAGGCCACCCCGCCCGCCGAACGCGCCGCGATCCTGGAACGTGCCGCCGATCTGATGGAAGCCGAGATCCAGCCGCTGATGGGCCTGCTGGCTCGCGAAGCCGGCAAGACCTTCGCCAACGCCATTGCCGAAGTGCGTGAAGCCGTGGACTTCCTGCGTTATTACGCGGTGCAGGCGCGCAACGACTTCACCAATGACGCTCACCGTCCGCTGGGCCCAGTGGTGTGCATCAGCCCGTGGAACTTCCCGCTGGCAATCTTCAGTGGCCAAGTGGCTGCTGCGTTGGCCGCTGGTAACCCGGTATTGGCCAAGCCTGCGGAACAGACTCCGCTGGTCGCCGCTCAAGCCGTGCGCCTGCTGCTCGAAGCAGGGATTCCGGAAGGCGTACTGCAATTGCTGCCGGGTCGCGGTGAAACCGTCGGTGCCGGCCTGGTCGGCGACGAACGCGTCAAAGGCGTGATGTTCACCGGCTCCACCGAAGTCGCGCGCTTGCTGCAACGCAACATCGCCGGCCGCCTGGACAGCCAGGGTCGTCCGATCCCGCTGATCGCCGAAACCGGTGGCCAGAACGCAATGATCGTCGACTCTTCGGCACTGACCGAACAGGTGGTGATCGACGTGGTTTCGTCGGCGTTCGACAGCGCCGGCCAGCGTTGCTCGGCCCTGCGCGTCCTGTGCCTGCAGGAAGATTCCGCTGATCGCGTCATCGAAATGCTCAAAGGTGCCATGGCGGAAAGCCGTCTCGGCAACCCTGAGCGCCTGTCCGTGGACATCGGCCCGGTGATCGACGCCGAAGCCAAGGCTGGCATCGAGAAGCACATCCAGGCCATGCGCGACAAAGGTCGCAGCGTGTACCAGGTGGCCATCGCCGACGCCGAAGAAGTCAAACGCGGCACCTTCGTGATGCCGACGCTGATCGAACTTGAAAGCTTCGACGAGTTGCAGCGGGAGATCTTCGGCCCGGTGCTGCACGTGGTTCGCTACAAGCGCAAAGACATCGATCAACTGATCGGCCAGATCAACGCTTCCGGCTACGGCCTGACGCTGGGCGTTCACACCCGCATCGACGAAACCATCGCCAAGGTGATCGACAACGTCAACGCCGGTAACGTCTACGTCAACCGCAACATTGTGGGTGCCGTGGTCGGCGTGCAGCCATTCGGCGGCGAAGGCTTGTCGGGTACCGGCCCGAAAGCCGGTGGCCCGCTGTACCTGTACCGCCTGCTGTCGACGCGTCCTGCGGATGCGATCGAACAATCCTTCGCTCGCGGCGATGCTGCCGCAGCACCGGACGTTCGTCTGCGCGACGCCATGAGCAAGCCGCTGACCGCCCTGAAAGCCTGGGCCGACAGCCACAAGTTCGCCGACCTGAGCACCCTGTGCGTGCAGTTCGCCGCGCAATCGCAAAGTGGCATCACCCGTGTCCTGGCCGGCCCGACCGGCGAGCGCAATAGCTATGCGATCTTGCCGCGCGAGCACGTACTTTGCCTGGCGGAAGTCGAAGGCGATCTGCTGACCCAACTGGCGGCGGTACTGGCTGTCGGTGGTTCAGCGGTGTGGCCGGAAGCTGACTTGACCAAGGCCTTGTTCGCACGCCTGCCGAAGGACATTCAGGCGCGCATCAAGCTGGTTTCCGACTGGAACAAGGACGAAGTGGTGTTTGATGCGGTTGTGCATCACGGCCACTCCGACCAGTTGCGTGCGGTGTGCCAGCAGGTTGCCAAGCGTGCCGGCGCCATCGTCGGTGTCCAGGGTCTGTCGCAAGGCGAAACCAACATTGCGCTGGAACGCCTGGTGATCGAGCGGGCGTTGAGCGTTAACACGGCTGCGGCGGGTGGTAATGCCAGTCTGATGACGATTGGCTAAACCGCAACACGACCGGGCAGTTACGGCTGCCCGAGCTTTAAAAGCAAGATCAAAAGATCGTCCGAAGGCTCGGGCCGCGTTCGGACGATCTTTTGCTTCTGTATCACGCACATCAATCATCCTGTTCAGTCTTTATTCCCAAGCCTAGACTCGGCCCACTCCAATAAAAGGTAGGCCGCCATGTCCGAGACGTTGCTCAGTTCCCGCAATCTGGCTTTCGAGCTGTATGAAGTCCTTGATGCCGAGGGCCTGACCCAGCGTGAGCGTTTCGCCGAGCACAACCGCGAAACCTTCGATGCGGCCATTGGCACCGCCCGCAGCATCGCCGAGAAGTTCTTCGCCCCGCACAACCGCAAGGGCGACGAGAACGAGCCGCGCTATGAAAACGGTCAGGCGATTCTGATTCCGGAAGTGAAACCGGCGGTGGATGCCTTCCTCGAAGCCGGTTTCCTCAACGCCGCGCGCAGTTTCGACGCCGGCGGCATGCAGCTTCCTACGCTGCTGTCCCAGGCCTGCTTCGCGCACTTTCAATCGGCCAATGCTGCTTCGACGTCGTACCCGTTCCTGACCATGGGCGCGGCCAACCTGATCGAAAGCTTCGGCACCGAAGAGCAGAAGCGCCGCTTCCTGCAACCGATGATCGACGGCCGTTTCTTCGGCACCATGGCCCTGACCGAACCCCACGCGGGCTCGTCGCTGTCGGATATTCGTACCCGCGCAGAGCCGGCGTCCGACGGCACCTATCGCCTCAAAGGCAACAAGATCTTTATCTCCGGTGGCGATCATCCGCTGTCGGAAAACATCGTGCACATGGTGCTCGCCAAGCTGCCGGACGCGCCGGCCGGGGTGAAGGGAATTTCGCTGTTCATCGTGTCCAAGTTCCTGGTCAACGATGATGGCAGCCTCGGCAAGCGCAATGACGTGTTGCTGGCCGGGCTATTCCACAAGATGGGCTGGCGTGGCACCACGTCCACGGCGCTGAATTTCGGCGATAACGGCGAATGCGTCGGCTATCTGGTGGGCAAGCCGCACCAGGGCTTGAGCTACATGTTCCAGATGATGAACGAAGCGCGGATTGGCGTCGGCATGGGTGCCGTGATGCTTGGTTACGCGGGCTATCTGTATTCGCTGGAATACGCCCGCGAGCGCCCGCAGGGCCGCGTGCCGGACAGCAAGGACCCGAACACCGCGCCGGTGGCGATCATTCAGCACGCCGACGTCAAACGCATGCTGCTGACGCAGAAGGCCTACGTCGAAGGCTCGTTCGACCTCGGCCTGTACGCGGCCCGGCTGTTCGATGACACCACGACGCTTGCGACCGAAGGCGAACGCAAGCAGGCCCATGAATTGCTGGACCTGCTGACGCCAATCGTCAAATCCTGGCCATCGGAGTTCTGCCTGAAGGCCAACGAACTGGCGATCCAGATCCTCGGCGGCCACGGCTACACTCGCGAATACCCGGTGGAACAGTACTACCGCGATAACCGCCTGAACCCGATCCACGAAGGCACCCACGGCATTCAGTCGCTGGACCTGCTGGGCCGCAAACTGGCGCAGAACGGCGGTGCGGGGCTCAAGCAGCTGATTCGCCTGATCGCCGACACCGCCGAGCGCGCCCAGGCGTTTGAGTCGCTGACGTCGCTGCGCGAACCTCTGGAAAAGCTGGTGGCGCGCCTGCAAACCGTGACCATCGGCCTGCTGACTGATCTGGCACAAGGCAAGGTCAACAGCAGCCTGGCGAACTCGGCGCTGTACCTGAAGGTGTTTGGGCACACGGTGATTGGTTGGCGCTGGCTGGAACAGGCGATTCGTGCCGAGGAAGGCCTGGCCAAGGGTAATGCGGCGGATGTGAGCTTCTATAAAGGCAAGCTGCAGGCGGCGCGGTACTTCCTGACGTGGGAAGTGCCGGGTTGCCACCATGAGCTGGAGATTCTCGAGGCACGGGATGATGTGTGCCTGGGGATGCAGGATGAGTGGTTCTGATCAGGTATAGATTGGCGTAACGGCCACAAAAAAGATCGCAGCCTTCGGACGATCTTTTGATCTTTTAATTCAACCGAAACCCACCCATCTGCCGCGCCAGATCATCCGCCAACCGCTGCAACGTCTGACAATCATCCCGACAAGCCCTGACCTCCCCCGCCGTCGCCCGCGCCAGATCGGAAATCCCCTGCACGTTACGATTGATTTCTTCGGTCACCGCCGATTGTTCTTCCGTCGCCGTCGCCACCTGATGATTCATATCGCTGATGCGTTCCACTTGCCCGGTAATCGCGGTCAACGAAGCCCCGGTACGCTGGCTCGACTCGACACCCGTGCCGGTCGCGGCCTGCCCGGAATGCATCGACGACACCGCGTTTTCTGCACCTTGCTTGAGGCTGCCGATCATCTGCTGGATTTCATCGGTGGAGGCTTGAGTGCGCCGCGCCAGGGTGCGCACTTCATCGGCCACCACGGCAAATCCACGCCCCATGTCTCCGGCTCGCGCCGCTTCGATAGCGGCGTTGAGCGCCAGCAGGTTGGTCTGCTCGGAAATCCCGCGAATCACCGCCAGCACCTGATCGATCGACGCCACCTGATGCGCCAATTCACCCACAGCGCTGGCGGCGACGCCGATTTCGTCGGACATGCTTTCAATATGCCGGATCGAGCCACCCACCACTTCCCGTGCCTGCATCGCCTCATCCCGAGCCGTTTGCGACGCGACCGCCGCATTGCCGGCGTTTTGGGCGATTTCCTGAACGGTCAGACCCATTTCGTGAACCGCAGTGGCGACCATGTCGGTCATTTCCTGCTGGCGGCCGGAGCGTTCGGCGGTGTTGTCCACAACTCTGGCCACTTGCCCCACAGCCGTACGCAATCGTTCGCTGGTGGTCAGTACTTCGCCGATCATGTCGCGCTGGCTATCCAGGAACCGATTGAAACCGCGAGCCAGATCGCCCAGCTCATCGGCGCGGCTGGAATCTAACCGCTGGGTCAAATCGCCACCACCGCTACCGATGGCCACCAGTGCCGCTGTTACCTGACGAATCGGTCGTACCAACCCACGGGCCAGCAACACCACCAGCAGCAGGCACACAATCGCCACCGCCAGGCCGATGCCACTGCTCATCCACATGGCGCGGCGGGCTTCGGCGTAAATCTGTGATTGCGGCACTTCGGCCACCAGGGTCCAGCCGAGATCACGTAATGGCAGGCTTAACGCGAGGAAGTCTTCACCGTCACGCTGGAAGCCGCTGCTGGTGGCAGCTTTTTGACTCATCACCGATTGTGCCGCCGTAGCACCAATCTGCTCGGTCAAAGTTCGTTTGCCACTCAATTGCGCCTCGGGATGGACCTGGATCAAACCGTCGGAACGCACGAGATAGACCTTGCCGCGCTCACCGAAGCTGAAGTTGTGGATCAGCTCCGACAGCTCTTTCATACTCAGGCCCAACCCGGCAACGCCCACGACTTTACCGGCCTGCTCGACTTTGAAGTCGATGAAAAGCGCCAATTCTCCGGTGGCCGTGTCGTTATCGATGTTGAGAGTGCGCGGCTGGTTGCTGTCGAGGAACGAGTAGAACCAGGCATCTTTCGGATTGGAACGACTGAGGGTGCGGTCCAGGCCTTTTTCGGTGAAGTAATGGTTGGACGTGGTGCCGACAATAATCGCGGTAAAGGCCTTGTGCTCGGCGCGAACACCTTCGAGATAGGTAGTGAACGTGCCGGCCTGGGCACGGTCTTCCCCCCCAGCCAGCCAGTCGCGCACCATGCTGTTGCTGGCGATGTCCTTGGCGGCGGTGAGCGGTTGGACAAGGATGCGTTCGATGTCGTTGCGCATCGCTTCGATGCTCGACGGCAAGGCTTGCTCGACCAGATAGCTCTGGGCGAGGCGGTTAACCACCAGGGTATAGATGCCAACCACGATCAGAATACTGACCAGCAAGGCGCTGCCCATACTCAGGATCAACTGCCATTGAATACTGCGTCGCCAGAACTGCATGGAGCACCCCCAAAGAATAAGAGGCTGAAACACTGCAACAGCCGTGCCGATTGTATACAAGCCAAACGACAATTTATTCTTTGGTTGTGCGCAAAGCCGATCAGGCCTGATTGATCGTCTTGGAGATCACTTCAACCGTGGCGCTGACTTGCTCTTGGTAACGGTCGAGTTCGAGCTTGTGCTGTTTCTGCATTTCGATCTGCTGGGAGCACAGATTCATCGCCGCCAGCACCAGCAGGCGGTCACCGATCAGCGTCGGGTACTTCCTCTTGGTTTCGGCCAGGGCTGCCTTCAACATCATCGCGGCGTCCAGCAGGGTCTGTTCTTCCCCGGCCGGTGCCTTGATCGAATAGTCCTCTCCCAGGATCGAGACGACTTTTACCCCTGCGGCGTTGTAACTCATGCGCTGACAGGACCTGCGCTGACGCGTTCAACCAGGGCCTGAATGCGAGCCGCCGTGGCGCCTTGCTTCTCTTCGTGTTCCATCAGGCTCAGTTGCAGGCTTTCGTTTTCATCTTTGGCCTGGGCCAGTTCCGCGGTCAGGTTCTGGTTCTGTTGCACCAGGTCGCTGACCAGTTGTTCCAATTGGCTTAGGGATGCTTCCAACATTTTGATTTTCCGGGCTTTTTCAAAGGGCGCGTACGATAAAGAAAAGTCACCCTGGATGCCAGGGTTATACAGGCGCAAAGCCTTGATTTTGCTGACGGGCGACCTTCCTCGCGAGTTTTAAAGACTGTGATTGGCCAATCTGGTTCCTGCACTTCGTCGCCACAAGGTGCAACCGGCTAAAACACGGGGGGCTCAAGACTTCAGCCAGGCGACCGATAAGTCATCCATACAGCAGCCTCAGCCCCGCACGGATGCGCTCTTTTCGGTGATCGCCATGTCCCTTCGTAATATGAATATCGCCCCTCGGGCGTTCCTCAGCTTTGCCCTGATCGGCGGCTTGATGATGGTTCTGGGGGTGTTTTCCTTGAATCAGATGAGCAAGATCCGCGGCGCCGCCGAAAACATCACCAACAACAGTGTGCCGAGCATCAAGAGCCTGGACGAGTTCACCCAGCTCACCTTGCGCCTGCGCGTGCTGTCCTACCGTTTGCTGGTGAATCGCGAGCCTGACGTGCAGCAGAAAACCGTGGAATTGCTGGAGACGCGTAACCAGCAGATTCGCGCCGCCCAGGCGACCTACGAAAAGCTGATCGCCAGCCCGCAGGAACGTGCGGCCTACGATCAATACGTACAGCTGCTGGGTCAGTACCGCCAGATCGAAGACCGGATGAAGACCCTGTCGCGCAACAATCAGGTCGACGAACTGCGCAGCTTGCTCAACACCGATTTGCTCAACAACTCCGAAGCGATCAACGCCGTGTTGAACCGCCTGCTGGAGATCAACACCCAGCAGAGCCACGACACTAACCAGCAGGCAGCCGATCAGTATGATTCGGCGTTCAACCTGGTGATCACCCTGTTGGTGATCGCCACCGCCCTGACGTTGCTGTTCGCCTGGTTGCTGACCAACAGCATCACCCAACCGATAGCCAACGCCCTGAGCGCCGCCGAACAGATTGCCGAAGGCAACCTGACGCGCCCGATCAACGTCGACGGCAAAGACGAAGCCGGCCGCTTGCTGCTGGCCATGTCGAAGATGCAGGACAAGCTGCGTGACACGCTGCAGCGCATTTCCGGCTCGGCCACGCAGCTGGCGTCCGCTGCCGAAGAACTCAACAGCGTTACTGACGAAAGCGCCCGAGGCCTGACCCAACAGAACAACGAAATCGAACAGGCCGCCACGGCGGTCAACGAAATGACCAGCGCCGTGGAAGAAGTCGCGCGCAACGCGGTCAGCACGTCCGAGGCGTCGAAGAACGCCACCACATCTGCCGGCGACGGCCGTGACCTGGTACAGGAAACCGTGAGCGCCATCGAACGCATGAGC
The DNA here is from genome assembly GCF_056402295.1 of Pseudomonas sp. P4_B3. Taxonomy (NCBI): domain Bacteria; kingdom Pseudomonadati; phylum Pseudomonadota; class Gammaproteobacteria; order Pseudomonadales; family Pseudomonadaceae; genus Pseudomonas; species Pseudomonas sp. P4_B3. The sequence continues at coordinate 29,833 of NZ_JBFUHR010000008.1, read as the reverse complement.
GCCGACGTGCAGAGCACCGCCACCCTGATCGGCGACCTGGCCAACGAGTCCCGCGACATCGGCAAGGTGCTGGATGTGATCCGTGGCCTGGCCGACCAGACCAACCTGCTGGCCTTGAACGCCGCCATCGAGGCCGCACGCGCCGGTGAGGCCGGTCGTGGTTTCGCCGTAGTGGCCGACGAGGTTCGTGCCCTGGCCCACCGCACCCAGCAGTCGACCAGCGAGATCGAACGCATGATCGGCAGCATCCAGAGCGGTACCGAGCACGCGGTGGATTCGATGCGCAACAGCACCGAACGCGCCGAATCGACCCTGAACATCGCCCGCGGCGCCGGAATGTCGCTGGACACCATCAACAGCGCCATCGTCGAAATCAACGAACGCAACCTGGTGATCGCCAGCGCCGCCGAAGAACAGGCGCAGGTGGCCCGTGAAGTGGATCGCAACCTGGTGAACATTCGTGACCTGTCGGTGCAGTCGGCCACCGGGGCAAATCAGACGAGTGCGGCGAGCAATGAGCTGTCGCGCCTGGCGGTGGACCTGAACACACTGGTTGGGCGGTTTAGCCTTTAAGCTATAAAGCAAAAAGATCGCAGCCTGCGGCAGCTCCTACAGGAAAACACACATCCCTGTGTAGGAGCTGCCGCAGGCTGCGATCTTTTGAGCAGCAAAAGCTTTTTGACAGCATCACATTTCAACAGGTTAGAATCGCTGGCACGCAGACTGCATGGTCAGTTTGCGCCCGCCTTTCAGCTTTCTGGAGTACTGCCTTTGAATGCGACGACCATCAACAGCCTGTTCTTGATCGGCGCGTTGCTGGTAGGTGCGAGCATTCTGGTGAGCTCACTTTCGTCCCGTCTCGGCATCCCGATTCTGGTGATTATCCTGGCCGTCGGCATGGCGGCCGGTGTCGATGGCGCCGGCATTCTTTTTGATAACTACCCCACGGCCTATCTGGTCGGTAACCTCGCGCTGGCGGTGATCCTGCTCGACGGTGGCCTGCGCACCCGGGTGTCGAGTTTTCGCGTGGCGTTATGGCCGGCGCTCTCGCTGGCCACGGTCGGCGTGTTGATTACCACCGGGCTGACCGGCATGGCGGCCGCATGGCTGTTCAACCTGAACCTGATCCAGGGCCTGCTGATCGGCGCCATCGTCGGCTCCACCGATGCCGCGGCGGTGTTCTCGCTATTGGGCGGTAAAGGCCTGAACGAACGGGTAACCGCCAGCCTTGAAATCGAATCCGGCAGCAACGACCCGATGGCGGTGTTCCTCACCGTTACCCTGATCGACATGCTCGCCAGCGGCCAGACCGGCCTGCACTGGAGCCTGCTGACCCACCTGTTGCGCGAATTCGGCATCGGTGGCGTCATCGGCCTGGGCGGCGGCTGGCTCATGCTGCAACTGGTCAACCGCATCAACCTGGCCACCGGCCTGTATCCGATTCTGGTCATCGCCGGTGGCCTGGTGGTGTTTGCCCTGACCAACGCCCTGCACGGCAGCGGCTTCCTCGCCGTGTACCTGTGTGGATTGATGATTGGCAACCGCCCGGTGCGCAGCCGCCACGGTATTTTGCACATGCTCGACGGCATGGCCTGGCTGGCGCAAATCGGCATGTTCCTGGTGCTGGGGCTGCTGGTGACGCCTCACGACCTGCTGCCTATCGCCTTGCCGGCACTGGCCCTGGCGCTGTGGATGATTCTGTTTGCCCGGCCACTCTCAGTGATGGTTGGCCTGTTGCCGTTCAAGGCGTTCCATGGTCGCGAAAAAGCGTTCATTTCCTGGGTCGGCCTGCGCGGCGCGGTCCCGATCATTCTCGCGGTGTTCCCGCTGATGGCCGGCCTGCCCAACGCCCAGCTCTACTTCAACCTCGCGTTCTTTATCGTGCTGGTGTCGCTGCTGGTTCAGGGCACGAGCCTGCCGTGGGTCGCCAAGCTGCTGAAGGTGACGGTGCCCCCGGAGCCTGCACCCATCTCCCGCTCGGCCCTGGAAGTGCACGTCACCAGCGAGTGGGAGCTGTTCGTCTATCGCCTCGGCGCGGAAAAATGGTGCATCGGCTCGCCCCTGCGCGAGCTGAAAATGCCCGAAGGCACCCGTATCGCCGCCCTGTTTCGTGGCCAACAATTGCTCCATCCGTCGGGTAGTACGGTGCTCGAAGTCGATGATTTGCTGTGTGTTATCGGCCATGAACACAACCTGCCGGCCCTCGGAAAACTCTTCAGCCAGGCGCCACAACGGGGCCTCGATCTGCGCTTCTTCGGCGACTTCGTACTCGAAGGAGACGCCCAGCTGGCCGCGGTTGCGGCCCTCTATGGCCTGAAGGTCGAAGGCATCGATCCGGACATGTCCCTGGGCCACTTCATTGCCCATAAGGTCGGCGGCGCGCCGGTGGTGGGTGACCAGGTTGAATGGAACAACACCATCTGGACCGTGGCGGTCATGGACGGGAACAAGATCGGCAAAGTGGGCGTCAGATTCCCCGAAGGAAGTCGCCCGGGTCCCGGACTCTTCCTCTAAACTGCTTCCACTATCACTTGCTTGACCGGTCTTTATGCCTAACCTGCGCTCCATTTTCGCCATTGCCCTTTTGGGCTTGAGTCTCTCTGTCGGCCCCCTTGGTTTATCGCAAGCGGCGCAAGCGGCCGAACCACCCTCCAGCGAAGCCGTGCAGGCGAGCCTGGACAAGATCGCCGACCGCAAACTGCCGGAAGCCGATCAGAAGGCCCTGCAAACCGTCCTGCAAAGCACGCTGAACCAGCTCAACAACAAGCGTGACTACGAGCAGAAACTGACCGCGCTCAAGCAGCAATTGAACAATGCGCCCAAACAGACCGTCGAGAACCAGCGGGAACTGACCCGCCTCAAAGCCAGTAACGTGGTGCCGGTGGCGCAGCGATTCGCCAAAGAACCGATCCAGCAGCTTGAGCAAATGCTCACCGAGCGTTCCACCCAGCAAAGCGACCTGCAAAAAGCCCTGGCCGATGCCAACAGCCTGATCATCACCGCCCAGACCCGCCCCGAGCGCGCCCAGGCGGAGATCTCCAGCAGCCAGACGCGCATTCAGCAGATCAATACCATCCTCAAGAACGGCAAGGACGGCGGCAAGGCCTTGAGCGCCGAGCAGCGCGACCAGCTCAATGCCGAGCTTGCAGCGCTGAACGCGCTGATCCCGCTACGGCGCCAGGAACTGGCCGGCAATACCCAATTGCAGGACCTCGGCAACAGCCAGCACGACCTGTTGTCGGAGCGATCCGACCGCCTGGATCGGGAAATCCAGGAACTGCAAACCCTGATCAACCAGAAGCGTCTGGCGTTGTCCCAGGAAACGGTCACCCAGCAATCCATCGAAGCGCAGAAGGCCGGCGGCAGCAGCCTGCTGGCCACCGAAAGCGCGACCAACCTGAAACTTTCGGACTACCTGCTCAAAAGCACCGACCGTCTCAACGAAGTCACCCAGCAAAACCTGCAGACCAAGCAACAGCTGGACAGCCTGACCCAGAGCGACTCGGCCCTGGACGAGCAAATCAACGTGCTCAAAGGCAGCCTGCTGCTCTCGAAGATTCTCTACAAACAGAAACAGGCGTTGCCGCGCCTGCGGCTCGACCGCAACCTGGCCGACCAGATCGCCGACATACGCCTGTACCAATTCGAAGTCAGCCAGCAACGGGAGTTGCTGAGCAATCCGACCACCTATGTCGAAAACCTGCTGTCGACCCAGCCGCCCGAGCAAGTCACGCCACAACTGCGCAAAAGCCTGATGGAGCTGGCCACCACCCGCACCGACCTGCTGGAACGCCTCAATCGCGAACTGAGCGCGGTGCTCAATGAATCCATCACCCTGCAACTGAACCAGAAACAACTGCTCAGCACGGCGCAAAGCCTGCGGGCGACGCTCGATGAGCAAATGTTCTGGATTCCCAGCAACAAGCCGCTGGAGCTGGAGTGGATCAGCAGTGTGCCGGATCGCCTCCAGCGGCAACTCGATTCACTACCGGTTCTTTCAAGCCTGAGCGAACTGACCGACGGCCTGACCCAGCGCCCGCTGCTGTTCCTGCCGCTGGCCCTGCTGATCGGCGCACTGCTGTGGCGGCGCAAGAATCTGTACGCGCGACTGAACAAGGTTCACCAGGACATCGGTCACTTCAAACGCGATAGCCAGTGGCACACGCCGCAGGCGATTCTGATCAATATTCTGCTGGCGATGCCGGTTTCCCTGGGCCTCGCCTTGTGCGGGCTGGCCCTGCGAATCGACGCCCGTGGGCAGAACGCCAATATGGGCGCGGCGCTGCTGCAAATGGCCGGGGCCTGGCTGGTGTTCTACACCGCCTACCGGATCCTCGCACCGGGTGGTGTGGCAGAACTGCATTTCCGCTGGGAAAAGCCCCAGGTGGAATTCCTGCGCAGATGGATCCGCCGCCTCGGCATAGTGGTGATGGCACTGGTGACCGTAGTCGCCGTTGCCGAACAGCAACCGGCGGCGCTGGCCGATGACGTGATCGGCATGCCGGTGGTGCTCACCTGCTACGCCTTGATGACCTTGCTGCTCAGCCGCTTGCTCATCAGCAGCCCGACCCACGAGAACGCCTCGCTGTTCCGCAAGTTCGTGGGGATCTTGTTCACCGCCCTGCCCGTCGCGCTGTTCGTGGCGGTGTGCTTCGGCTACTACTACACCGCGCTGAAGCTCAGCGACCGCTTGATCAACACCCTGTACCTGCTGATGTTCTGGCTGGTGATCGAAGCCACGTTCGTGCGCGGCCTTAGTGTCGCGGCCCGGCGGCTGGCCTACCAACGCGCCCTGGCCAAACGACTGGCCGCAAAAGAAGCCAGCGATGGCGAAGCGGTTATCGAAGAACCGACGATGGACATCGAGAAGGTCAACGAACAGTCCCTGCGCCTGATCCGCCTGGCATTGCTCGGCGGCTTCATGGCGGCACTGTATTGGGTCTGGGCCGACCTGATCACGGTGTTCTCGTACCTGGACAATGTCACGCTCTACGAATACACCAGCGGCACCGGCGCTAATATGAGCATGGTGCCGATCAGCATCGGCGACATGCTCGGCGCGCTGATCATCATCGGTATCACCTTCGCCCTGGCGCGCAACCTGCCCGGTCTGCTGGAAGTGTTCGTGCTGTCGAAACTCAACCTGGCCCAGGGCAGCGCCTACGCGACCACCACATTGCTGTCCTACGTGATCGCCGGCGTCGGTTTCGTCTCGACGCTGTCGACCCTCGGCGTAAGCTGGGACAAGTTGCAATGGCTGGTGGCGGCACTGTCGGTCGGTCTCGGTTTCGGCATGCAGGAGATCTTCGCCAACTTCATTTCCGGCATCATGATCCTGTTCGAACGCCCGGTGCGGATCGGTGACACCATCACCATCGGCAACCTGTCGGGGACCGTAAGCAAGATCCGCATCCGTGCCACGACCATCACCGACTTCGACCGCAAGGACATCATTGTCCCGAACAAGACGTTCATTACCGGGCAACTGATCAACTGGTCGCTGACCGACACCATCACCCGGGTGACCCTCAAGCTCGGTGTCGACTACGGCTCGGACCTGGACCTGGTGAAAGAGCTGTTGCTCAAGGCCGCGCGCGATAACCCGCGCGTCCTGAAAGACCCGGAGCCACACGTGTACTTCCTGAATTTCGGCGAAAGCACCCTCGACCACGAGTTGCGCATGCACGTGCGCGACCTCGGCGACCGCAACCCGGTACTCGACGAGGTCAACCGCTTCATCAACCGCGAGTTCAAGAAGCAGCACATCAACATCTCGTTCCGGCAGATGGAGGTCTACCTCAAGAACCTCCACGGCCAGGAATACAAGATGGTGCCGATCGAGCCGGAAGCGAAGACCATCGTGCCACTGGTCGATGGCAAGCCACCGAAAGAGCCGCCCGCCGCCGAACTCGACTAACCAGCCATTCCCCAGCAGAATGCTCGGACATTCTGCTGGAGCCGGCCCTTGAAAGCCCTCGACGAACTCACTTTCGATAACCGTTTCGACCGCCTGGGCGATGCGTTTTCCGCCCATGTGCTGCCCGAGCCCATCGATAATCCGCGCCTGGTCGTGGCCAGCCCCGCCGCCATGGCGCTGCTGGACCTCGATCCGGCCGTGGCCGAAACCCCGGAGTTCGCCGAACTGTTCAGCGGCCACAAGCTCTGGGCCGACGCGATCCCAAGGGCGATGGTCTATTCCGGGCATCAGTTCGGTGCCTACAACCCGCAACTGGGCGACGGTCGCGGCCTGTTGCTTGGCGAGGTGTACAACGAGGCCGGCGAACACTGGGACCTGCACCTCAAGGGCGCCGGCCAGACACCGTTTTCACGCATGGGCGACGGCCGGGCGGTGCTGCGTTCGTCGATCCGCGAATTCCTCGCGTCCGAAGCCCTGAATGCCCTGAACATCCCGACCACCCGCGCCCTGTGCGTGATCGGCTCCGACACCCCGGTGTGGCGCGAAAAGCAGGAGCGCGCGGCCATGGTCCTGCGCCTGGCGCCGAGCCATGTGCGCTTCGGGCACTTCGAATATTTCTACTACACCAAGCGCCCGGAGCAGCAGAAAGAGCTGGGTGATCACGTGCTGGCCATGCACTTCCCGGAGTGCCTGGAACAACCAGAGCCGTACCTGGCGATGTTCCGCGAAGTAGTCGAGCGCAATGCCGAACTGATCGCCAAATGGCAGGCCTATGGCTTCTGCCACGGGGTGATGAACACCGACAACATGTCGATCCTCGGGATTACTTTCGACTTCGGCCCGTTCGCCTTCCTCGACGACTTCGACGCCAACTTCATCTGCAATCACTCCGACGACCAGGGCCGCTACTCCTTCAGCAACCAGGTGCCGATAGGCCAGTGGAACCTCAGCGCGTTGGCCCAGGCCCTGACGCCGTTCATCAGCGTCGAAGCCCTGCGCGAAACCCTCGGCCTGTACCTGCCGCTGTTCCAGGCCCATTACCTGGACCTGATGCGCCGCCGCCTCGGCCTGACCACTGCTGAAGACGACGACCAGAAGTTGCTGGAGGGCCTGCTGCAACTGATGCAAAACAGCGGCGTCGACTACAGCCTGTTTTTCCGTCGCCTGGGTGATGAAGCACCGCAACAGGCCATCACCCGCTTGCGTGACGACTTCGTCGACCTCAAGGGCTTTGATGCCTGGGGCGAACTCTACGTCGCCCGGGTGGCCCGTGAAGGCACGCTTGATCAACATCAGCGCAGCCAGCGGATGCACGCGGTCAACCCGCTGTACATCCTGCGCAACTACCTGGCGCAAAAGGCCATCGAGGCGGCGCAGAACGGCGACTACTCGGAAGTCCGCCGACTGCACGCGGTGCTGAGCAATCCGTTCGTGGAACAACCGGGGATGGAAAGTTATGCCGAGCGACCACCGGAGTGGGGCAAGCATCTGGAGATCAGTTGTTCGTCGTGAGGCGAGTCAGATAAAGACCTCTGCCGACACACCAAAGCGCTCGGCCAGCCAGCGGATCTGTCGCAGGTTGAGCTGGCGCTTGCCACTCAGAATCTCGGAAACCACAGACTGAGGGCCGATGCCAGGCAGGTCACTCTGACTCAGGCCGTGTTCACGCATCAAGTAGCCAAGAACCTCGACCCCGCCAGGCTTCGGCATCGGGTGATGCTTATGGTCCCACTCCTCAATCCAGTCACCGATGATATCCACCAGACTCATCAGCGGGTGGGACTCATCATCGCCGGTCATCTCGAGCAACTCGTCCAGCGCATGCGCCAGCAGGTCATAGTCATCTTCGCTTTGCGGCTTTCGAAGCAGCGGTGAGACGAACTCCCAGTGCTCGGCAGCTCTTTTGATCAGGACACTCATGCTCTTTCCTCCTTCCATTTGCCGCGGTCATATTCGCGGTGATCCAGCCCATGCTTGATATAAAGCTTTTGCGATCGATATCTGACAAAAGCTATCAGCCGCAACTTGTTGCCACCAATATCGAAAACGTGAAACTCACCTACCTTGTCGACAGCAGGGAATGTGGCTCTCATCGCCGCAAAATCCGGCGGTTTGCTTCCTTTGGCTAATTGATACCAATGATCCAGCGCGTTGGCTGCCATTGGCCATTTGGCCTTGGCTTCACGTACTCTTTTTTCGGTGAGAACATGCATGCAACATCCTTATCGCATTTTGCTATGGTGGGTTAATCACAGATCAAAAATATCGCAAGTTGCGATAATCCTTGACAGACCAGCGGTGTGGCTCGGCACGACCCAGCCTGGTTTCATCGCCCGACACTGCGCGATTGAAAACATGAGCAAACGTCTCCAACTAGGTGTTATCAGCTTCCCATTGGATATCGCTCATGACCGACCCACTCCACATCCCCTGCCCCCACTGCAACGGCCTCAACCGCATTCCCGCCACGCGTCTCGACGATCATCCAAAATGCGGTCGCTGCAAGGCCGAAGTCCTGCTGAACAAGCCGTTTGAATTGAAGCAAGGCGACTACGCCAGCCAGATCAAGGGCGATCTGCCGCTGCTGGTGGACGTGTGGGCGGACTGGTGCGGGCCGTGCAAGTCGTTTGCGCCGGTGTTCGAGCAGGCAGCCGGGCAACTGGAGGGCAAGTGTCGGCTGGCCAAACTGGACAGCGAGGCGAACCAGCAGTTGTCGGCGCAATTGGGGATTCGCTCGATTCCGAGCCTGATCCTGTTCAAGAACGGCCGGGAAGTCGCCCGGCAGAGCGGGGCTTTCCCGTTACCGCAACTGATGGGCTGGTTGCGTAGCCAGGGGATCTGAGACAGCCCGGAAAGATCGCAGCCTGCGACAGCTCCTACAAGGACATCAGCGCCCAATCTGTAGGAGCTGCCGCAGGCTGCGATCTTTTGATCTTCAGGCGTTTTCCAGCAAGTTGTGCAGCTCAACGAATTGCTGGGTCAGCTTGTGCCGCGGGTCGAGATGGATCAGCGGCGTGTTGGCCTGGTGGGATTCGCGCATGCGTACCGAGCTGGCCAGGTACACCGGCAACACCGGCAGGCCTTCGGCGATCAGTTCGTCGAGGATTTGCTGGGGCAGGCTGGCGCGGGCCTGGAACTGGTTGACGACGATGCCTTCGACTTCCAGGCCTTCGTTATGGTCGTCCTTCAACTCTTCGATTTCGGCCATCAGGCCGTACAGTGCCTGGCGTGAAAAACTGTCGCAATCGAAGGGAATCAACACACGATCGGCGGCAATCAACGCTGAAACCGCATAGAAATTCAGCGCGGGCGGAGTATCGAGGTAAATCCGGTCATAGTCTTCGCCCAGTTCTTCAAGCAACTTACGCAGCTTGTTGATCTTGTGCTTGGCCTCAAGCTTTGGCTGCAAGTCCGCCAGCTCGGCGGTGGCGGTAATGACATGGAGGTTATCGAACGGGGTTTCGTAGATGTCGACCTGATTCTTTTTGGAGAACGGCCCGGAAGACAGCGTCTGCTTGAAGAAGTCGGCGATGCCCATCGGGATATCGTTACCGGTGAGCCCCGTCAGGTATTGAGTGGAGTTGGCTTGGGCATCGAGATCCACCAACAAGGTGCGAAAACCCTCGCTGGCACTGACCGCCGCCAGATTACAGGCAATGCTGGATTTGCCAACGCCACCTTTCTGATTGAACACCACGCGCCGCATGTCAAAACCTCCGTGTACCAAAGAATGACCGAGTGTAGTGGTCCACCGCGTTGCTTCGCTACCTTGTCGGCACAGGGACTACACAGTCAGTTGCCTTCTCTTGCTTGAAAAGCCCTGAACGGCTCGGTGATTCGACGCCAGAACCGACAGACGGAGCAAAAAACCTTGTGAATAGTTACCAATCGTTCAATTTTTTCGAGTCAGCCGCTTCATCTTATTGAGCAAAATGTAACCAGCATTTGCTACACGTTCCCGGCACCGGGATAATGCGCGCCACTCGGCGCCAAACGCCACGCAGGGTAAGTCTCGGCCCTCGGCCACTCCCCCGCGTCAAGTAAGCCCGTGAGGGTGGGATGAATGTCTGTGATCAACTTCAACATCGCCCAATGGCGCGCCTGGGCCCCAGGGCTTGAAAGCGTGAGCGATTGGCAGGCCTGGAGCCGACAACCGGCCGTGCTGCCGGACAGCGATGCCGCTCCCGACGTTTCTTTTCTGCCGGCCATGCAGCGCCGCCGGCTCAGCCGCCTGGCGCGGATGGCCTTCAGTGTCGGCTGGCCATTGGCAGAAGGTCGGCAGGATCTGCCATTGGTCTTTGTTTCCCGTCACGGCGAAACGCCCCGCACCGTCGACATTCTCAGTGATCTGGCCGCCGATCAGCCGCTGTCGCCGACCCGGTTCAGCTTGTCGGTGCATAACGCGATCATTGGCTTGTGGTCGATCATGCGGGGGGAAACCAGCGAAATGACGGCCCTGGCCGCCGCAGGCGATGGCCTGGAACACGGCATGCTGGAAGCTGCCGCGCTGCTGGCTGAAGGCGCTCGCGCGGTACTGCTGGTGGTCACCGAAGAGCAGCCGCCCGAGGCTTACTCAACCTGGATCGACGACGTGCCGTTCCCTTATGCCGTCGGCCTGCTGATCACCCCCGGTACCGACTGGCAGTTGTCCCTGAACAGCCCCTCGGATGTGTTGTCCAAATCCCGCTGGCCACACGCGCTGAATCTGTTGCGTATGCTGCTCGGCCAGCAAACCACCTGCCAACATGCCTGGAAAAATCGTGTATGGACCTGGCAACGCAACCCGTGACCGAGAAAAACCGCGACGCCTATTACTGGCGCTTGCTGGCCACCGCCGCGAGCTTTGCCCTGTTCGGGCTGGGCGGGCTGTGCCTGCGCCTGGTGATTTTCCCTGTGCTGAACTGCCTGCCGGGCGACGCCCGGACCCATCGGCTGCGGGCCCGGCAAACGGTCAGCCGCTGTTTCTGGATTTTCGTGCGTTTCATGGCCCGCACCGGCGTACTGACCTACACCATTGAAGGCGCGGAAAAACTCGGTCGCCCCGGGCAAATGATCATTGCCAATCACCCATCGCTGATCGATGTGGTGTTTCTGATCGGCCTGGTGCGTCACACCAACTGCGTGGTCAAGCAAAGCCTCTGGGAAAACCCTTTTACCCGCGGGCCGCTGCGATGCACCGAATACATCAGCAACGACGGCAGCATGGACATGCTCGACGCGGCTGCCGACGCATTGAAAGACGGCCAGACCCTGATCATTTTCCCCGAAGGGACGCGCACTCGGCCCGGCCAGGCGCCGGCCTTTCATCGGGGCGGCGCGGCAATCGCCCTGCGTGGTGCGAAAATCCTCACCCCGGTCATTATCAAGGTCAGCCCGACCACATTGACCAAGGCCGAACCCTGGTATCGCATCCCCAAGCGGCGCGTGCACTTCAGTTTCCGGGTCGGGGCCGATATAGACCCACAGACCTTCGCCACGCAGGGGCCGGCTCCGCAGGCCTCGCGCAGGCTCAACGAATATCTACATTCTTACTTTATTAAGGAGCTCGCCGAAGATGAGCGATCTGCACCGTGATATCAAAATGCTTATTATCGACGCCCTTGGCCTGGAAGACATCAGCGCCGAAGACATCGGCAACGAACAGACGCTGTTCGGCGAAGGCCTGGGCCTGGACTCGGTGGACGCACTGGAACTGGGCCTGGCCATCCAGAAAAAGTACGGCATCAAGATCGACGCCGATGCCAAGGACACACGCAATCACTTCAGTAACGTGGCGAGCCTTGCGGCGTTCGTCACCGCAAAACAGGCAGCTTGAGACCGGACCATGCAAACTCGTGACGACATTTTCAACACCCTGCGCGATGCCTTGGTCGAGCTCTTCGAACTGGACCCTGAGCGTGTGAGCCTGGATTCCAACCTGTATCAGGACCTGGAAATCGACAGCATCGACGCGGTCGACCTGATTGATCACATCAAACGTCAGACCGGCAAGAAAATCGCCGCCGAAGAATTCAAATCGGTGCGTACCGTCAGTGACGTGGTCGAGGCGGTCTACCGTCTGGTTCAACCGGCCGCATGAATCGACTGATTGGCCTCGGCCTGCTGCTGGCAGGCCTTTTGTATCCCTTTGCGGTGTATTTCGGCATGGAGCATTTCGCCCCGTGGCAGTTCGGTCTGCTGCTGGGCGGACTGTGGCTGGCCCGGGCACTGACCGGCAAACGTCGGCCTGGCAGCCTGTGGATGTCCACGGTGGCCATTGTGTTCTGCCTGTTGCTGGCACTGTTCGACAGCCCGGCGCTGTTGCGTTGGTATCCGGTGTTGATCAGCGCCTTCATGTTGGCGCTGTTCGGATCGAGCCTGACATTCGGCCCACCGATCGTTGAACGCCTGGCCCGGGTACGCGAGCCGCAATTGCCGGCCGAGGGCATTCGCTATACCCGTCAGGTAACCATCGCCTGGAGCGTTTTTTTTCTCTGCAACGGTGTGTGCGCCGCCGCCCTGACCCTCTGGGCGCCGCTGAGCTGGTGGACGCTGTACACCGGCCTGATTTCCTACGGATTGATAGGCCTGATGTTTGCCATTGAATGGCTGATAAGACTAAGGGTACGAGGCCGCCCATGAATTGGATAAAACTTGAGCACCTGCTGCTCAAGGCTCCGCCGGAGCGCGCCGTAGCGACCGCTCCGGCACTTGATCACGCCCAACTGTGCGAACAGGCGCTGCGCCTGGCCGCCGGCCTGCAAGCCCGGGGTGTCCGGCAGATGGCCGTGCACCTCGAGGATGCCGCCGATCTGGCGATCGCGTTGCTTGGCGCCTGGCGTGCCGGGGTCAGTGTGTTGCTGCCGTCTGACCTGCAACCGCAGACTCGCCAACGTTGGTCAGATGAAGTCGATCTGTGGCTGAGCGATCAGCCCGACGATGTGCACCTTGGCGACCTCCAACAGCCGCCGCTCAGTGCCGCCGCGCTGGACCTGGATAACTGCCAACTCAGCCTGTGCACATCCGGCTCCAGTGGCGAACCCAAGCGTATCGAAAAAAACCTGCGCCAACTGGCCAATGAAGTCGAAGCCCTGGAGCAGCTGTGGGGCGCTGATCTGGGCCCGGCGTGCATCATTGGCAGCGTCGCCACCCAGCACATCTACGGTCTGCTGTTTCGGGTGCTGTGGCCGCTGTGCGCCGGGCGCCCGTTCGTACGTCGGCAGCTGGCCTTTCCGGAAGACCTGCAACGCGCCAGCCGCGAGTACCCGGCCTTCGCCTGGGTGGCCAGCCCGGCGTTGCTCAAGCGCATGGGCGACAACCTCGACTGGCCTGCCTTGAGCTCAGTGCGCCGGGTTTTTTCCTCCGGCGGTGCATTGCCGGTCGAGGCCGCACAGAGCCTTCACGAACGTCTGGGGCAATGGCCAACGGAAATTTTCGGCAGTTCGGAAACCGGCGGAATCGCCTGGCGTCAGGGCGCTGAACTCTGGCGGCCCTTTGCCGAAGTCACGCTGACTCAAGACAGTGATGGCGCGCTGTTGATCGCTTCGCCCTACTTGCCTGGCGGTCATGTCGAACAGACTGCCGATTCGGCGCGCATCGCCGTCGATGGGCGCTTCGAATTGCTCGGGCGACTGGACCGGATCGTCAAACTGGAAGAAAAACGCATCTCGCTGCCAATGCTGGAACAGGCGCTGACAGCCCATGACTGGGTCGTCGAAGCGCGGCTCGGTGTCATTCAGGAAAACCGTGCCTCCCTGGGAGCGTTGCTGGTGCTGAGCGAGGCCGGTTTGCATGTGCTGCGCAATCAGGGCCGACGCAGTCTCACCGAGCAATTGCGCCAACACCTGAGCCAACACTGCGAAGCACTGGCCCTGCCAAGACGCTGGCGCCTGCTGCGACAACTGCCGACGAACACTCAGGGCAAACTGCCCCAGGCCGACGTCGATGCCTTGCTGTTGGCACCGCGCCCCAAAGCGCCGGAGGTCTTGGAGCAAGTCGAAAGCCATGGCGAGTGGAGCCTGCAACTGGCCGTTCCTCCGGACCTGGCCTATTTCAGCGGCCACTTCCCCAAGGCGCCGGTGTTGCCTGGCGTGGTGCAGGTGGACTGGGCGCTGAGCCTGGGCCAGCAACTGATGAACCTGCCGAAAAAATTCGCTGGCATGGAAGTCTTGAAGTTTCAGCAACTGGTGCGTCCGGGGGATGAAATCCAGCTGCACCTGCGCTTTGACCCGGTACGCGGCAAACTGTACTTCGCCTATCGCAACGAAACCGCCACTTGCTCAAGCGGGCGGATCTTGCTGGAGGTGGCGCATGCATAAGCTGGGTGAGTGCTGCTTGCGATGCAGACACCTCGGTCCCGAAGAGGTGAGCCAACATGCATAGCCCCTGCGCCATCATCCCGGTGTACAACCACGAAGACGCAATCACCACGGTGGTCGATGCCCTGATCGCCAGCCATCTGCCGTGCATTCTGGTGGACGATGCCAGCAGCCCGCGCTGCGCCCGGGTGCTGGATCGCCTGGCCCAGCGTGAAATGGTTTACCTGATCCGCCTCGCCGAAAACCAGGGCAAGGGTGGCGCGGTCATGACCGGCTTGCGCGAAGCTTCGCGCCTGGGTTTCAGCCATGCCTTGCAGGTGGATGCCGATGGTCAGCACGACTTGCAGGACGTCAAACGCTTCATCGAACAATCACGCCGCTACCCACAGGCGGTGATTTGCGGTTATCCGCTATATGACGCCAGCGTGCCGAAAGGCCGTTTGTATGCGCGCTACCTGACCCACGTCATGGTCTGGATCAACACCCTGTCGTTGCAGATTCGCGACTCCATGTGCGGTTTCCGGGTCTACCCATTGCCACCGGTTCTGGCGTTGATCGAGTCAGCGAAAATCGGCAAGCGCATGGACTTCGACTCGGACATCCTGGTGCGCCTGGCTTGGCGCAATCTGCCGATGCAATGGCTGCAAACCAAAGTCCATTACCCGCTGGACGGCGTTTCGCATTTTCGGATGTTCCACGACAACGTGCTGATTTCCAGCATGCACACGCGGCTGTTCTTTGGCATGTTGCTGCGGGCGCCAGTGATCCTCTGGCGACGGTGGCGGGCATGAGCGCAGACAAACAACACTGGGCCGACCGCGAAGAACGGGGCAGTTTCTGGCTGATGAAGCTCACCGCCTTCGGCGCCAAAGTGCTGGGCCGTCGGGTACTGAGCCCCGTGTTGTACGGCATCGTCTTGTACTTTTTCCTGTTCGGTCGCAGCGCACGCAAAAGTGCCTGGCAATATCAACAACGCCTGGCCGACTGGAGCGGACGCAGCGAGCTACGCCCGAGCCATTGGCGGGTGTTTGGCCAGTTCATGGCCTTCGCCGATTCCATGCTCGACAAACTCGACGTATGGAACGGCAAGCTGAGCATCGAACAAATCGAAATCATCGACCCGGCGCTGCTGCGTGACCAGTTGCGCGGTGCCCGCGGGCAGATGCTGGTGGGCGCGCACCTGGGCAATCTGGAAGTCTGCCGCGCACTGGCGGAAATCGGCGAGAAGGTCACGATGAACGTGCTGGTGCACACCAAGCACGCCGAACAGTTCAACCGTTTGCTGGGTGAAGCCGGAGCGACCAATTTGCGCCTGATTCAAGTCAGCGAACTGGACCCCGGGATCATGCTGCAACTGAGCGAGCGCCTGGAGCGTGGCGAGTGGCTGGCGATTGCCGGCGACCGCGTGCCGCTGCATGGCGGACGCAGCGTGACCGTGGACTTCCTCGGTCATCCGGCCAGGTTCCCCCAGGGCTCGTGGCTGCTGGCCGGTTTGCTGAAATGCCCGGTCAACCTGCTGCTGTGCCTGAAAAAGCCCGACGGCGATTATCGACTGACCATTGAGCCGTTCGCTGAGGCAATCACCTGGAAACGCAGCGACCGCGAACAGGTCATTCATCAGTGGGCCTCCCGCTACGCCGAACGCTTGGGTCACTATTGCCTCGAAGCGCCCCAACAATGGTTCAACTTTTACCCTTTCTGGAAGACCGATGACGACGCCAACGCTTGAGCCGGTAACCTTCGGCGAACGCCCTTTGCGCATTGAAGATGTGCTGGCACTGGCCAACCGCAAGGTGCCGACGCAGTTGCAAAGCGATCCCGCCTACCGCGAGCGCATCGCCAAGGGCGCGCGTTTTCTGGACTCTCTGCTGGACAAGGAAGGCGTGATCTACGGCGTGACCACCGGTTATGGCGATTCCTGCGTGGTCGCGGTGCCACTGCATCACGTCGAGGCGCTGCCCCGTCATCTGTACACCTTCCACGGCTGCGGCCTGGGCAAACTGCTCGACGCCCAGGCCACCCGCGCGGTACTGGCGGCGCGTTTGCAGTCGTTGTGCCACGGTGTTTCCGGGGTGCGCGTGGAGCTGCTGGAGCGCCTGCAGGCGTTCCTTGAACACGACATCCTGCCGCTGATTCCGGAAGAAGGTTCGGTGGGTGCCAGTGGTGACCTGACGCCGCTTTCGTACGTTGCCGCCACGCTGTCCGGCGAACGCGAAGTGATGTTCCGCGGCGAGCGCCGGCAGGCCGCCGATGTGCACCGCGAACTCGGCTGGCAGCCACTGGTGTTGCGTCCGAAAGAAGCCCTGGCATTGATGAACGGCACCGCGGTGATGACCGGTCTGGCTTGCCTGGCGTACGCCCGCGCCGATTACCTGCTGCATCTGGCCACACGCATCACCGCGCTGAACGTGGTCGCCCTGCAAGGCAACCCGGAGCACTTCGACGAGCGCCTGTTCGCCGCCAAGCCACACCCGGGGCAGATGCAGGTCGCCGCGTGGTTGCGCGAGGATCTGGCCATCGACGCACCGACCGCGCCCTTGCATCGCCTGCAAGACCGTTATTCCCTGCGCTGCGCACCCCACGTGCTGGGCGTACTGGCCGACAGCCTGAACTGGCTGCGTTCGTTCATCGAGACCGAACTCAACAGCGCCAACGACAACCCGATCATCGACGCCGAAGCCGAGCGCGTGCTGCACGGTGGGCACTTCTACGGCGGCCACATCGCGTTCGCCATGGACAGCCTGAAAAACCTCGTGGCCAACGTCGCCGACCTGCTGGACCGGCAACTCGCGCTGCTGGTGGACGAGCGCTATAACCATGGCTTGCCGAGCAACCTGTCCGGCGCCACGGCTGACCGCGCCATGCTCAACCATGGTTTCAAGGCGGTGCAGATCGGCACCAGTGCCTGGACCGCCGAAGCGCTGAAAAACACCATGCCGGCCAGTGTCTTTTCGCGCTCCACCGAATGCCACAACCAGGACAAAGTCAGCATGGGCACCATTGCCGCCAGGGATGCGATCCGCGTGCTGGAGCTCACTGAACAGGTGGCGGCCGCCACGCTGCTGGCGGCCAATCAGGGTGTCTGGCTGCGCGGTCAGGCTGAAGATGCACGACCACTGCCACCCGCATTGGCCACCATGCATGAAGCCTTGGCCAAGGACTTCCCACCGGTCATCGAAGACCGCGCGCTGGAAGGCGAATTGCGCCTGTGCCTGCTACGCATCGCCGAACAACACTGGAGGCTGCATGCGTAGCAAGGGATTTCTCTACACCGACACGGAAATCGTCGTACCGTTCTTTGACGTCGACAGCATGCACGTGGTCTGGCACGGCCATTACGTCAAATACCTGGAAGTCGCCCGCTGTGCGCTGCTGGACAAGATCGGCCACAACTACACGGCGATGAACGAGTCAGGCTACGCGTGGCCGGTGATCGACCTGCAATTGCGCTACGTGCGCGGTGCGGTGTTCGGCCAGACACTCAACGTGCGCGCCAACCTGGTGGAGTGGGAGAACCGCTTGAAGATCAACTACCTGATCAGCGACCTGCAAACCGGCGAACGTTTGACCCGGGCCATGTCGGTACAAGTCGCCGTCGACCTCGCCAGCCGCGAGATGCAACTGGCCTCGCCGACAGTGTTCACCGACGCCGTAGAGAGAGCTCTGCGATGATTTTCTACCCCTCCCGCTTCCCTGTAGGAGCGAGCTTGCTCGCGATGGTCGTTAACGATGACACCGGGCACCTGACAGTCCGCGGCGCCCTCAGGTTTTTCGCGAGCAAGCTCGCTCCTACAGTGTTCTGCGTGCTACTGGGCATTCCTGGACTAGCCCATGCCTTCGACCTGCAACAACTCAGCGATCAACTGGCCAGGCCCGAGGTGATCCACGGCAGTTTCACCCAGGAAAAACACCTGCGCGCCCTGCCCCAGCCGCTGGTCAGCAAGGGCACGTTCGTCCTGGCAAAAAACCACGGCTTGTTGTGGTTGCTGAAAACGCCACTGCAACAGGACTATCGCATCACCGCCAAAGGCATTGCCCGGCGTGACGGCATTGTTTGGCAAATGCTGCCGGGCAAAAGCGCCGGTGCCGAGCAGAACCGTTTGTTCCTGGCCGTGCTGCAAGGTGACAGCAGCGGCCTGCAACGGGATTTCGAATTGTCCCTGAGCGGCGATGCACAGAACTGGAAGCTCACGCTGGTGCCGCGCTCAATGCTGCTCAAGCAGGTGTTCAACCAGATCAACATTGCCGGCGCAGAACTGGTCCACAGCATCGAACTGCTCGAAACCCAGGGCGACAGCACATTGTTGCGCATGCAGGACAGCACCAGCACCCAACCCTTGAGCGACGCGGAGCAACATGACTTTGCCGAGTGAACGGTTACTGCCACGACTGTTTCTGATCCTGCTGCTGGCCGTACTGGCGCTCGCCGGTTGGCAATGGCGTGACGGCGCGCCACTGTCGGCCAACCTGATGGAACTGGTACCCGGCACGGCGCCCGATGCCCTGGAACTGCGCGCCGAACAACGCATGCAGGAACCGCTGAACCGTGAAATGCTGGTGCTGGTCGGCCACACCGATCGCCAGCAGGCCGTCGCCATGGCGCAGACCCTCGGCGAGCAATGGCAGGCCAGCGGAATATTCGAAAAGGTCCAGTGGACCCTGCAAGCCGACTTGCCGGCACTGCGCACGCAGTTGCTGCAAGGTCGCCTGGCGATGCTCCAGGCGGCGGACCGACAACTGCTGATCGAGCACCCCGACACCTTTATCCAGCAACGGGTGCAGGCGTTGTTCGACCCGTTCAACGGTTACAGCCTGGTGCCGAGCCAGGACGACTGGCTGGGCCTGACCGGGCGCATCCAGAACAGCCAGCCGCAACGCGGTTCGGTGCAACTGGACATCGGCAGCGGCGCCCTGGTCGCTGATGCCGATGGCAAGAGCTGGGTGCTGCTGCGCGCGCGCACCACCGGCAACGCCTTCGACATGAACCTGCCGCTGCAAGTGGCCGACCTGCTCGAGCACAGTCGCGAAGAAGCCGCCCGGCACGACGTGCAACTGCTCGCCGCCAGCGGCTTGTTGTACGCAGCCAACGGTCAACAGCAGGCTGCCCGGGAGATGACCTGGGTCGGGGGCGGTGCCACCGTCGGGATTTTGCTGTTGCTGTTGTTGGCCTTCCGGCGCTGGCGCGTCTTGCTGGCGTTCGTGCCGGTGGTGGTCGGCATGCTCTTCGGAGCGGTGGCCTGCGTGGCGTTGTTCGGCCATATGCACGTGATGACGCTGGTGCTGGGCTCGAGCCTGATCGGTGTTGCCGTCGATTATCCGCTGCATTACCTGTCCAAGAGCTGGAGCCTGAAACCCTGGCACAGCTGGCCTGCCCTGCGCATGACCTTGCCCGGATTGACCCTGAGCCTGATCACCAGCGGTATCGGCTATCTGGCCCTGGCCTGGACCCCCTTCCCGGCGCTGACCCAGATTGCCGCATTCTCTGCCGCCGGCTTGCTCGGCGCCTATCTGTCCGCGGTGTGCCTGCTGCCGGCATTACTCAAGGGCGTAGACCTGCGCCCGGCGCAGTGGCCATTGCGTGTTTGCGAGCTTTTGCTGGACTGTCGTGAAGCGCTGCTCAAACAGGCGAAAACACCCGTCTTGCTGGCGCTGCTGATTGCCTTTTGCGTGGGCGGACTGTTACAGCTCGGCAGCAAAAACGACATCCGCCAGTGGATCAGCGCGCCGCAACAATTGACCGACGAAGCCCGGACCATTGCCCGGATCACCGGCTATCAACCCACCAGCCAGTTCTTCCTGATACGCGCCGCCAATCAGCAGCAGTTGCTCGAACGCCAAACCGCCCTGAGAGAGCGACTGGATCAATTGATTGGCCTGGAAAAGCTCCAGGGCTATCTGTCGCTCAATCAACTGGTCAGCCCGCCGAACGAACAGCAACAGGTGCGCGCAGCATTGAGCAAACTGCCGTCGTTCTGGCAACCGTTGCTCGACATCGGCATACCGGCTGAGGCGCTGCAAGCCGAGCTAACGAAGTTACAGGCATTGCCTGTCGAGGACATCGACGCCGCGCTGGCCGGCCCGTTGGCAGAACCCTACCGGGCCCTGTGGCTGGGGCCGACCGATGACGGCGTGGCGGCGATGGTCAGCCTGCAAGGCATCAACAACCCTGCCTTGCTGCGGCTCCAGGGTGAGGATTTACCCGGCGTGACACTGGTAGATCGACTGGGTGAATTGAACAATGTGTTCGCGGCCACCCAAATCAGTGCCGCGGAACTGAAACTCGCCTCCTGCGTGCTGATCGTGCTGGTGCTGATCCTGCCCTTCGGCCTCGGCGGCGCGTTGCGCATCGTGTCCCTGCCACTGCTGGCAGCGCTGTGCAGCCTGGCCAGCCTCGGCTGGCTGGGGCAGCCGTTGACCCTGTTCAGTCTGTTCGGCCTGCTGCTGGTGACGGCGATCAGTGTCGATTACGCGATCCTGATGCGCGAACAGGTCGGCGGCGCGGCCGTGAGCCTGCTGGGCACCCTGCTGGCGGCGTTGACCACCTGGCTGTCGTTCGGTTTGCTGGCGGTGTCGAGCACCCCGGCGGTGAGTAACTTCGGACTGTCGGTGAGCCTCGGCCTGATCTTCAGCTTCCTGCTCGCGCCGTGGGCCGGTCGCCAGGTGCATGAGCCCACGGCCGTGGAGCGGGCAGCGTGATGGTCGTGCTGTTCTGGGCGATGGCGCTGGCGTTGTTCGCGGTGGCGACCCGTGTCGGCCGGCATTTCGGCCTGATTCCCATCGTCAGCCAGTTGTTGCTGGCGACCCTCGGCTTGCCACTGTTGATGTATTTCTGGATCGAGCCCCAATGGCAATTGAGCGGTGCGCTGCTGGTGTCGCCGGGCTGGCTGAAGAACCTCTACAGCCTGAGCTTTGCCCTGTTGCTGGGCTACATCCTCAGCGATGTGATCGACCTGCAACTGGATCGCCAGAGCCTGAAAATCGCCCTGCCCAGCTTTTGCCTTCCGTTTGCCTGCGGCCTGGCCACGGCGGTCTGGTTGTTGCCGGCGCAACCGTGGATCAGTTCGCTGGCCGTCGGCCTGTTGTTCGCCATCACCGCGATTCCGGTGTTGTACCTGTACCTGCGGCACATCGATTACCCACCCGCCGCCACCCGGCGACTGGTGCAAACCGCGATCCTCATCGACCTCGCCTGCTGGACCCTGTTCGGCATCGCCCAAGGCAGCCTGCACCTGAGCAGCCTGTTGCTGCCGCTGGCCGGCGCGTGCCTGCCGGTGCTGCTGCGGTTGCTCGGCTTGCGCCAGACATGGCTTTACAGCCTGAGCTTTTTCGCCCTGCTGGTCGTCGCCGAACACTTCAAGCTCAATGCGCTGATTTTCGGCATCGGCTATGTGTTGATCATGGCCGCACTGAAAGCGCCGCTGGTGCTGCCGTTGCCGGCCTTGTGGATGATCCGGTTGCAGACGTACATCGCCATCCCGCTGATCCTCACATTCGGCATCGTGCAGATCAACGTGCACAACGCGATCGACAGCCTCGGCTGGGGGCAACTGCTGGCCCTGCTGCTGTTGCCGATGCTGAGCAAACTGCTCGGTAACTGGCTCGGCCTCGGCTGGGCCGGGGCCTCGTTCCAGGGCGCCAGCCGTTGGCGGGAAAGTGTGCTGCTGAACATCCGCGGCTTGAGTGAGATCGTCTTTCTCAACCTGCTGCTGCAACAGCAACTCATCAGCCCGCCGCTGTACTTTGCCCTGATGCTGATGGGCCTGATCGCTACACTGCTGCCTGCCCTGACCGGCATGCACCGAATCCCCCTGAAAGCCGCTGTCCCGGCAAGGAGCCCCCATGCCAACCGTTGAAATGGAATGTCGCCAGGTCGTGGTCATCGGCGCCGGCCCTTCCGGTGCCATCGCCGCCGCGTTGCTCAAGTGCAAGGGCCACGATGTGCTGGTGATCGAGCGTCAGCATTTCCCACGGTTCTCCATCGGTGAAAGCCTGTTGGCCCATTGCCTGGATTTCGTCGAAGAAGCGGGCATGCTCGACGCCGTCAACGCGGCCGGTTTCCAGGTGAAAACCGGTGCCGCGTTTGCCTGGGGCGAGCGCTACAGCGCATTCGACTTCGGCGAGACGTTCAGCCACGGCAAATCGACGACGTATCAGGTCCAGCGCGCCGATTTCGATAAGCTGCTGGCCGATCAGGCCGCGCTGCAAGGCGTGGAGATTCGCTATGGCGAAACCATCGTCAGCGTCAACAATGCCCCGGAAAAACCGCAGCTCGGCGTGCGCCGCGAAGACGGTAGCGAATACCGCATCGAGGCTGATTTCCTGCTCGATGCCAGTGGTTACGGCCGCGTGCTGCCGCGCTTGCTCGACCTCGAGGCACCGTCGAATTTCCCGGTGCGTCAGGCCGTGTTCACTCACGTCGAAGACCGTATCGACCTCCCGGCCTTCGACCGCAGCAAGATCCTGGTGACCACTCATCCGTCCCAGCGCGACGTGTGGTTCTGGACCATCCCGTTCAGCAATGGACGCTGCTCGGTCGGCGTGGTCGCCGCCGAGGAACGTTTCGCCGGCCGCAGCGACAATCTGGACGAGTGTCTGCGCGGCTTTATCGCCGAGACGCCAAGCCTGGCCAGCGTGTTGCAAAATGCGCAGTGGGACACCGAGGCCCGGACCATCGGCGGTTACTCGGCCAACGTCAAAACCCTGCACGGCCCGGGTTTCGCGCTGCTGGGCAATGCCGCGGAATTCCTCGACCCGGTGTTTTCCTCCGGCGTGACTATTGCCATGCGTTCGGCAAGCATGGCCGCCGGGGTGTTGCACCGTCAGTTGCAAGGCGAAGCCGTCGACTGGCAAACCGAGTTCGCCGAACCGCTCAAGCGCGGCGTCGACACGTTCCGTTGCTATGTCGAAGGCTGGTACGCCGGGACTTTCCAGGATGTGATCTTCCATGAGGGCAGTTCGCCGGAAATCCGCGGGATGATCAGCTCCATTCTTGCCGGGTACGCCTGGGACCGACGCAACCCGTTCGTCAGCGAAGCCAGGCGCCGGTTGAAGGTGATATCGGAGTTCTGTGCGATGGATGCGTCATGAACTACTTGAGCGACCACTACGTCGAAGAAACCCGTTTCGGTTTGTGGTTCCTGCGCAGCCGGATCTGGCAACACTATGTGCTGCGGTTGGCGATCGACGATTTGCGCAACCTGTTCAGCGAAGCGCTACCGGTTAGCCCGGTGTTGCTGGATGCCGGTTGCGGCCAGGGCAAGTCATTCCCGCTACTGCACCAGGCCTTTGCGCCCGGTCGTCTGATTGGCGTCGATGCTGATCCCCAGAGCCTGGACCAGAGCCGCGCAGAAGCGGCCCGCCAGGGCATGGCAGTGGAGTTGATCGGCAGTGACTGCGCCAGCCTCAACCTGCCGGACGCCTGTATCGACCTGCTGTTCTGTCACCAGACCTTCCATCATCTGGTGGAGCAGGAACAGGCACTGGCCGAGTTCTATCGCGTGCTCAAACCCGGCGGTTATCTGCTGTTCGCCGAATCCACCGAGGCTTACATTGATACCTGGGTGATCCGCTGGTTGTTCCGCCACCCCATGCATGTGCAGAAAAGCGCCGCGCAGTATCTGCAAATGATCCGCCAGCAGGGTTTCGAATTTACCGAGAAAAACGTGTCTTATCCGTACCTGTGGTGGAGCCGCGCCAAAGACTTCGGCCTGCTCGAACAATTGGGTGTGTGCAAGCCAAAACCCTTTGGCCAACGGGAAGAAACCCTGGTCAATGTGGTGGCGCGCAAACCTTTTGAAGGAACTGTGTGATGTTGATTACCCGTCGCTTGAACTGCACAACCTGTGGGAGCGAGCCTGCTCGCGATAGCGGTGGGTCAGTCAAAATGGATGTCGACTATAAAGCCGCCATCGCGAGCAGGCTCGCTCCTACAGGGGTAACCGGTGCTATGCGATTTCTGTTAATCGCCGCGGCCCTGCTGCTGAGCGCCTGCGCCGGCCGGGCGCCGCTGCCCGAAAAAAATCCGGATCTGCCGTTGCCGCTGCAACTGCACATCCAGCTCTTACAGCCCGACGATCGCCAGGACTGGATACTGGTGATCCAGCGTGAAGAGGCGGGTATTCGCTGGTCGATGATGGACCTGCTGGGCATTCCCCAGGCCCGCCAGAAATTGGTCGATAAAACCTGGGAGTCCGATGGTTTCTTGCCACCCAATCCGCGAGCCCGCGAGCTGTTCGCGGCGCTGCTGTTTGCGCTGACGCCGAAAGACGAACTGGCGGCCAACTATCCCGACGCCTGGCAGCACGGCAGACAACGGTCCCTGCCCGAGCGCTGGGACATTCGCTACGCACAACCGCAGAATTTTGAATTGAAGTTTCCAAGTGGTCCGACCTATCAAGTCACGCCCCTGACGGGTGAAACGCCATGACGGCTTACCTCAATGCCCTCGGATTGGTCTGCGCGCTGGGCCGCGACAAGCAGGAAGTGGCCAACAAGCTCTTTGCCGGCGACTGCGGCGGCATGCGCGAACAGACCGGGTGGGTGCCTGAACGCACGCTGCCGGTCGGCGCGGTCCAGGGCAAACTGGCAAGCATTCCAACCGACATGTCACGCCATCACAGTCGCAACAATCAGTTGTTGCTGGAAGCCACGCTGCAAATCCGCGCGGACATCGACAGCGCGATCCAGACCTACGGCCGCGACCGCATCGGTGTCGTGCTGGGCACCAGCACCTCGGGCATCGACGAGGCCAGCCAGGGCCTGGCGCATTACCTGCGCGAAAAGCAGTTCCCTGCCGAGTACGACTATCAGCAACAGGAACTCGGGGCACCGGCGAACTTCCTCGCCGAGTGGCTGCAATTGAGCGGGCCGGCCTATGTCATTTCCACGGCCTGCACCTCCAGCGCCCGGGCCTTGATGAGCGCCCAGCGCCTGTTGAACCTGGGCATTTGCGACGCGGTGCTGTGTGGCGGTGTCGACACCTTGTGCAAACTGACCCTCAACGGTTTCTCGGCGCTGGAAGCGGTCTCGGAACAACGCTGCAATCCGTTTTCGGTGAACCGCCATGGCATCAACATTGGCGAAGCGGCGGTGCTGTTCCTGATGACCAGACGTGCGGGCGACAGCCAAGCGATTGCCTTGCTCGGCAGCGGCGCCAGCTCCGATGCCCATCACATCTCCGCCCCGGAGCCGACCGGTCGTGGCGCCCTGCAAGCGATGCGCAAAGCCTTGGGCCGCGCCAACCTGCAACCGGGGCAGATCGCTTATCTGAATCTGCATGGCACCGCCACCCAGCACAACGACGCCATGGAAAGCCAGGCCGTGGCGACGCTGTTCCCGGCTGGCGTTCTCTGTTCGTCGAGCAAACCCATGACCGGTCACACCCTCGGTGCCGCCGGGGCGCTTGAAGCGGCGTTCTGCTGGTTGAGCCTGAGCCCGGACAATCGCGAGCATGCCCTGCCGCCCCACGTCTGGGACGGACAGCCCGATCCCGAATTGCCGCCACTGCAATGGGTGACCCCGACCACTCGCCTGGCGTCCATTGCACCCCGCTACCTGATGAGCAATTCCTTTGCCTTCGGTGGTAATAACGTCAGCCTGATTATCGGAGACGCCCCATGATTGACTGGCCGCTCGCCGAATTGCTGCCCCACGCTGGCGACATGATCCTTATCGATCAGATCCTGGCGTTCGATGAAGAGCAGATCCACACGCGCCTGACCGTCAAGCCCGATGGCCTGTTCAACCTCCCCGACGGCAGCCTGCCGGCCTGGGTCGGCATCGAACTGATGGCCCAGAGCGTGGCCGCCTTCGCCGGTTGCCATGCGCGCCAGCGTGGTGATGCGGTGGAGTTGGGCTTCCTGCTCGGCAGCCGAAAGTTCGAATGCAACGTCGAAAGTTTTCCGGCCGGTACCGAGCTGACCATCCACGGGATTCGCTCCCTGGAAGACGACAACGGCATGGGCGTGTTCGAGTGCCACATCAACGCCCCCGGGATCCACGTTACCGCCCGTCTGAACGTGTATCGCCCACCCCAGGCCGCTCAATATCTCCATGAACCCGAAGGAGTCCAGTCATGACTGAATCCATACTGGTCACCGGCTCCAGCCGTGGCATCGGCCGCGCCATCGCCTTGCGCCTGGCCCAGGCCGGGCACGACATCGTGTTGCATTGCCGCAGCGGCCTGGCCGACGCCGAAGCCGTCAAGGCCGAAGTCGAGGCCTTGGGCCGTCGTGCGCGCATCCTGCAGTTCGATGTGGCCGACCGCGCCCGTTGCAAGGAAATTCTCGAAGCCGACGTGGAAACCCACGGCGCCTATTATGGCGTGGTGCTCAATGCCGGCCTGACCCGCGATGGAGCCTTTCCGGCCTTGAGCGAGGAAGACTGGGATGTGGTGATGCGCACCAACCTCGACGGTTTCTACAACGTGCTGCACCCGGTGATGATGCCGATGATCCGTCGTCGCGCCGCCGGGCGGATTGTCTGCATCACCTCGGTATCCGGCCTGATCGGCAACCGTGGCCAGGTCAACTACAGCGCCTCCAAGGCCGGGTTGATTGGCGCAGCCAAGGCATTGGCGATCGAACTGGGCAAGCGCAAAATCACCGTTAACTGTGTCGCACCCGGCCTGATCGACACAGCCATGCTCGACGAAAACGTGCCGGTGGAAGAACTGATGAAAATGATCCCCGCACAACGCATGGGCACCCCTGAAGAGGTGGCCGGCGCGGTGAATTTCCTGATGTCGGCGGAAGCCTCGTACATCACCCGGCAGGTTCTGGCCGTCAACGGAGGCCTGTGCTGATGAAGCGCGTCGTCGTCACCGGCATGGCCGGCATCACCTCACTGGGCAGCGACTGGGAGACCATCGTCGGCAACTTCGCGGCCAACCGTAGCGGCATCCGCCGGATGGACGAGTGGGATCGTTTTACCGAGCTCAACACGCGCCTGGCTGGCCCCATCGATGACTTCAAGGTCCCAAGCCATTGGACCCGCAAGCAACTGCGCAGCATGGGCCGGGTTTCACGGTTTGCCGTGGGCGCAGCCGAGCAAGCGTTGGCCGACGCCGGCCTGTTGGGCGACGAGTCGATCAAGGACGGGCGCATGGGCGTCGCCTGCGGCTCCTCCACCGGCAGCACCGACGAGATCAAGGCGTTCGGCAACATGCTGCTCAACTCGGTGGCCGAGGGCCTGAACGCCAATTCCTACGTGCGCATGATGCCGCACACCACGGCAGCCAACATCAGCATCTTCTTCGGCCTCACCGGTCGACTGATCCCGACGTCCAGCGCCTGCACCAGCGGCAGCCAGGGCATCGGCTATGCCTACGAGGCGATCAAGTTCGGGCGCCTGCCGCTGATGCTCGCCGGCGGCGCCGAGGAGCTGTGCCCGACCGAAGCCATGGTCTTCGATGCGCTCTACGCCACCAGCCTGAAAAACGACACCCCACAACGCAGCCCACGCCCTTACGACACCGCTCGCGACGGCCTGGTGATCGGCGAAGGCGGCGGCATGCTGGTGCTCGAAGAACTGGAACACGCCCTGGCCCGTGGCGCGCGCATCCATGCCGAGATCGTCGGATTCGGCAGCAACGCCGACGGCCAGCACACCACCCGCCCCGAACAAGTCACCATGCGCCGGGCCATGGAACTGGCCCTGGAAGACGCCGGGCTGAAACCTTCGGACATCGGCTACGTCAACGGCCACGGCACCGCCACCGAACAGGGCGACATCGCCGAAACCCTGGCCACCAGCAGCCTGTTCGGCGAACACATGCCGATCAGCTCGCAGAAAAGCTTCCTCGGCCACACCCTCGGCGCCTGCGGTGCTTTGGAATCCTGGTTCAGCATTGAAATGATGAACAGCGACCTGTACGCCCACACCTTCAACCTTGACGAAGTCGACCCGCATTGCGGCAAGCTCGACTACTTGCGCGGCGAGTTTCGGCAGATGAGTAACCGGTATGTGATGAATAACAACTTTGCGTTTGGCGGGGTGAATACTTCGTTGATTTTCAAGCGCTGGTCGTAAGGCCAGAAACGACAAAGGGCGCCTTTCGGCGCCCCTTCACAGACAGGTCGGCTTGTCATCGCCCTTCACCTGCCTGGCTCTGTGATTGCTGGTTGCCCAGGATCCTCAGAGTCTCACAAGCCCCTTTCGGGAACGCCGTCAGTATTGTCCGAAATCATCCTGCGAACAACAGCTGGCAACTGGCCTGCCTCAATCAAACTTGCTGTGATTACAGGCCCAAGGCCTTGCGCACCGCGACTTTGATCGCAAAAAACTCGTCTGTTTCAAGTTGTAAAATGACGTAAGTGCGCTTCCCTCGACGATCTCGGCTCTTGATCCGGTCGAGCCTGGAAAGACTGACGGTGGCAACCATATCGCATTTAGCCCAACACGTCGGACTTGCTCCCTGCAGATGATTCGGCAGCTCCAGATGATGTTCAAGCATATGATCTGGAGCGGTTGTACTAAGCGGCACAACCGTCACCAACAAGTTGTTGGTTCTGTGTTTGCGAATCACTACAACAGGTCTGATCTTGATCATCTCGGGAACTTCATACCCCCTGAAATCACAAATCAGTACGCTGCCTTCCCTGGGTTGATATAGAAGTGGCATCCATGGCACTCAACTAAAGAAATCGATTCTGCTCAATAATCGGGTAAATCGCGAAACCGGATCCGTTACGCGAAGTGTCCCAACGCTCCCTGGGTGATTCAGGGTGGATCGAGGTTATCCAACACCCGATTCACCGCCAGCTCCCCCAACATGATCGATTGCTGAATCCCCAACAATGTATTGCTCTGCGCTCCGTTCAGATTCCTCGCGAAATCACTCGCCATGACATTGGCTGATGCCAGCGACACGCAGGCGTATTCCAGCAGGGTGTGGTTGTCGATATCGGGGGCGATGAGGAAGAGGTTGCTGGGTTGGCGTGGCGCGTCCGGATCGGTATCCGGTGGGTTTGGCGTATTGGTCATGACTCAGCGTCCTGAAAGTGGGGGCCACACCGAATCGCTACTGATCAAAAGGGTGGCAGCTGTACGCAGGTTAGCAGACCGG
This sequence comes from Pseudomonas sp. P4_B3, assembly GCF_056402295.1. Classification (NCBI taxonomy): domain Bacteria; kingdom Pseudomonadati; phylum Pseudomonadota; class Gammaproteobacteria; order Pseudomonadales; family Pseudomonadaceae; genus Pseudomonas; species Pseudomonas sp. P4_B3. Next base: position 555 of record NZ_JBFUHR010000008.1, on the reverse strand, counting down.
GCCACGATGAAACCGGCGCGCCAGAAGGCGCCCTGCGCACAGCTACCGTCAAAAGCAGGTATGGATATACCTGCCTATCAGGAGCGCAAATGCGCTTCATTGTGGACACGAGCTGCTAAACCCGATCACTGACCATCAGTGACCCGGATCAAGCTACCGATGGCCCTCAAAGCGCACAAGCCGGCGGATTCTGGAGTAGTTGTAGGCAACGCCGCAAGGCGCTATAGCCATTGCGAGGGATTTCGGAAATGTCCCACGATTAGGAGTGAAGCATCCTGCTGGATTGGACATTCCAGGTCCGTACAGGTGGGCTAATGAGATGGTCACCCCCACACCCTGCGAGGGCTACGCTTTCGCAGGGTGTTTTGTTTTCGGAGGCCATCATCATGATCCAGTCAGCACTGATCGGTATCGATCTCGGCAAACATAATTTCCACCTTCACGGCCAGGATAAATCAGGCCGCGAGGTGTTTCGCAAGAAGCTCTCTCGGGCGCAGATGATGCAGCTTTTCGGCAACGTGCCGAGTTGTATCGTGGTGATGGAAGCCTGTGCGG